>PXQH01000057.1:18626-60737 GCA_003022125.1 Cyanobacteria bacterium QS_8_64_29
GCGGCTGATCGAGGCCACGCGCAACATCCAGTTCGGCGATCCCATGGCGGCCGGCACCACCATGGGACCGCTCATCAACGAGCAGCAGTTCGAGCGCGTGCAGCGCTACATCCAGGCCGGCGAGCGCGAAGGCGGCGCCCTGATTGCCGGCGGCAGCGGGTACGAGGCCGTTGCGGGCTACGAGCGCGGCCTGTTTGCCAAGCCCACGATTTTCGATGCAGTCAGCCCCGATATGGCGATCGCGCAGGAGGAAATCTTTGGCCCCGTGCTATCGGTGCTGACTTTCCGCGACGAGGCTGAAGCGCTCGCGCTCGCCAACAACACCACCTACGGCCTGACCGCCGCCGTTTGGACCAAGCACCTGGATACAGCCTTCCGCATGGCCAAAGGCATCCAGGCCGGCACGATTTGGGTCAACACCTACCACAGCTCCGGTCTGGAGCCCACGCTCCCTTACGGCGGTTACAAGCAAAGCGGCTTGGGCCGCGAAATGGGCCAGCCTGGCCTGGCAGAATACCTCGAGACCAAATCCATTCACCTCAAGCTGGGGTAGCGGTCGGCGATGGGCTTTCGCTACGAGCGCACGGTCCGCCTGGCCGATACGGATGCAGCGGGGGTGGTCTACTTCGCGCGCGTCTTATCGATGTGCCACGAAGCGTACGAGGCCTCGCTGGAGGCAGCCGGGGTCCCGCTAGCCAGCTGGATTCGCGAGGGCACGATCGCGCTGCCCATCGTGCATGCCCATGCCGATTTTTACCGGCCCCTCAGCTGCGGCGATCAATTGGCTATTGCCCTGGCGCCGCAGCCGCTGGGCGATAGCGAGTTTGCGGTGGCCTATGAGCTCACCGGCCAGGAGCCGACTGGCCCCAAACTGGCTGAGGCCACCACCCGCCACGCCTGCATCCAGCCCCAGCAGCGGCAGCGCATCCCCTTGCCAGTCGCCCTCTGGCAGTGGCTGCAAGCGGCTTAAGAGCGCCCCCGCTCGAGCAGCTGGGCGATGCGGGTGCGATCGCGCTTGCCGCGATCAGTGCGGGGCAGGCGCTCGAGCGCGAGCCAGGTTTTGGGCCGCTTGCAGGCGCTGAGCCCGCGGGCGATGGCCGCGCGCAACCGCTCGGTGGTGACCTGGGGCGAGCGCGGTATGTAGGCGGCGGCCACGGCCTGGCCCCACACCGGGTCGGGCAGGCCCACCACGCAAGCTTCGCTGACGAGCCCAGTTTCGAGGAGCGCAGCTTCCACCTCCTCGGGGGCCACGCTCTCGCCGCCGGTAAGGATGGTCTGGCTGCGGCGGCCCACCCAATGCAGCCGGCCAGCGGCATCCAAATAGCCCCGGTCGTCGCTCAGAAACGGGTCGGGTGGGGAACCGGACTCGCCGTAATAGCCCAGGTAGAGCGAGCTAGCGCGGATGGCGATCGTGCCGGTTCGGCCGGGTGGCAGCACCGCACCGCTACCATCGCGCACGGTAATGCGCGCGTGGGGCAAGGCCCCACCGCTGCTGTTGCAGCCCGCCCCAAACGCCGCCGGCGCGAGCGCTGCCACTTGCGCCGCCGTCTCGGTCATGCCGTAGCTGGGGGCCAGCGGGATGCGCTGTGCCCGAGCGGCAGCCAAAAGCTCGGCCGAGGCCGGCGCTCCCCCCAACAGCACGGCACGAAAGCGGGCCAGCCAGGTGCCAGCGCCCGCCTCCAGCAGCCGCTGTAGCTGCAGTGGCACTAGCGACAGGAACTGACCCTCGGGGGCGATCGCAGCCCGCCGCTGGGGCGTTAGGGCCTTAAACGGCATCGCTGCGAACTGCCCGCCCGTGACCAGCGCCCGCAGGAAGGGCATCAGGCCGCTGACGTGGTATAGCGGCAGGACGTCTAGGGTGTGGGCGGGGACACCTCCCCAATAGCGGGCGAATCCAGCCGCGGCCGCCATGAGCGTCTCCCAACTGTGCAGGGCAAAGCGGAGCGCCCCCGAGCTGCCGCCGGTGGGGATGGCAACTCGCGCCGCGCGCGCGGCAATGGCGGGCCGGGGCTCGCCGCCGGTGCGGGGCGCCAGCGGCAGCGCGCCCAAGGTCAAATCGGGCTGCACCCAGCGGCCCACCTGGGCTCGCTCGCGCTGGCCCCAACAGGGGTTGCCCAAAAACACGTGGCAGTCGGCCGCCACGGCCGCCAACAAGGCAGCCAGAAACCGGTACGGCCGCGGCTCCAGCAGCAACACCCGAGCCGGGCGGGCAGGTAGCTGCGCCAAGGCCGCGCCGTAGCGCTCGACCAGCGCCTCGAAGGTGGCGCCATCGCAACCGCTCAGCCATTGGCGATGGCGCTGCCGCTGCAAGCAGGCCCCGGGGGATGCCGTCACGAGCGTGCTGCTTCGCTCAGCCATGGTTCCACACCAAAGCCCACGGCACGGTCGGCGCTGGCAATTTGGGCCGCTACCCGCAGGGCTGCCTGCCGGCCGGTGGCCGTCTCTAGGGCCGAGCTGGGCACGGCATCAATGGCGTGGGCCCGGCAAAACCGGCGCAGGCGCGCCGGCGAGCCGGCAACGGCCACCTTAACGGCCATGGGACCGCGCCAGCCGGCGCGGTGGCAAGCGGCCAAGCGCGCCAGCGTGGCAGCCGACTCATCCAGCGCCACGGCGGTGGCAAACTCTCCCTGCAGGGCTTGGAGATCCGGCCAGCGCTCGGGTGGCAGCGGCTGCTCCAAAAACTCCACAATCCCGGCGCGATCGGCAGCTGCCAGCCACTGCCGGGCAGTCTCGGGCGTGAGGCTGCCGTTGGCATCGAGCCGCAGCCGCGCCGTTGCCGGTAGGGCTTGGCTCAGCCGCTCGAACTGCGCCAGCTCCACCGGCAGCGGCTGCGTGCCGATTTTGACCTTGAACGTGCGCGCGCCGCTTGCCCAGGCAGCCGGCCAGGCCTGCAAGGCTGCAGCGCCGCTGGGCAGCAGGTAGCTGTAGCGCAGCGCGGGCAACCCGCGCTCGGGCGATTGCAGCGCCGTCAGGGCCGATTCAAACCCAAACTGGCAGGCCGGCAACGCATCCGGGATGGCCGTGATCGCAGCCTCGGTGATGGCAGGCTCGGCCTGCCGGCAAAATACCAGCGCCTGGGCCTGGGTCTCGGAGCCAAAGCGCGGCAGCGGAGCAATCTCGCCCCATCCTACCCGTTCCGCCCCGTCGCTCAGCTGCACCCAGATGCCTTCGCGCACGGACCAGCTGCCCCGCGCGGTGGCCAGCGGTTGCTGCAGGGGGTGCCGGTAGGGTCGAACGTGCAAGCGGTAGGCCATCACGCCCAGACCAATCCGGCAAAGCCCAAGCTCAGCAGCATGCCGCTCCAGAAATGGAACTTGACGGCAATGAACTTGCAGCTGCGCACACGCTCGGGTCGGTGGTGGTAGCGCCGGACGTAACGCACCAAGCCGGCGGCAAACGGCAGGCTGCCTCCCGCAAGCAGGGCCGACGGCGGAAAGAGCCCCACCGCCACAAAGACTGCAACCAAAGCAAAAACCCCAGCCGTCAGCCCACCCAGGACCTGCGCGCCCCGGGCGGTCCCCAAGCGCACGATGGGCGATCGCTTGCCCGCGCGCTGATCGTCCTCAACTTGGTGAAAGTGCGAGCAGAACAGAATGATGGTTGTGGTTAGGCCGATGACGGTTGAGGCAGCCCAGGCAGCGCTCGAGAAGGCCTGCGCTTGGGCGTAGTAAGCCGCCGCAATCGCGATGGGGCCAAAGCAGACAAAGCAAATGGGCTCGCCCCAACCCCGATAGCCCAGCCGAAACGGCGGCCCCTGGTAGCTGTAGCCCAAGCTGCAAGCCAGCAAGACCAGGCCCAAAACGGTGAGATCGCGCAACCACCACGCGATCGCGGCCAGTCCCAGCAGGGCGAGGATCAGGCAAGCTTGACTCACCCAGAACACCACCGATTTGCGGCCCGTGATGTTGACGACTGAGGTCTTTTTGTTGCGATCGACCCCCGTTTCGGCGTCAAAAACATCGTTGCTGAGATTGAGCCACGCAACAATCAAAACGGCGGCGGCTAAAAAGGTGGCAAAAACCCTAAAATTAAAGGCATTCGTCTCGGCGAATGCGATAGCACTGCCGACCGTAATGGGAACGATAGCAACACTATAAATTGGCGGCTTGATCGCCGCCCACCAAACACTAAAATCGATCCGATCGGTCCGCCGTTTGAGTGCCATCAACTGCAGCCTTTTGGCCGCTACTGCTCGTTGCGATGGCAATGCCCGAGCGGAACCCAAGCCCCGCACGGTTCCCCGCCATTCGCTACAATTATTGCTACGCGAAGCTAGCTAGCAACCTGTCGCTTGGGGGAAAAAACGGCTCGAGCGAATCGCGCTGCTGCTCGTTTAGAGCACCCTTCTAGACCTACCATTCTGACGCCGCTCGAGCGGATGCGATTATAAAAAAATTTACGACGGCTGGTGCCATGCCCGGTCTGCTGCACTCTCCCCATAGCCTTTCCCTCGAGTGCGATCTCGAGCGATCGCTGCGCTGCGCGCAGGCGATCGCCAAAAGTCAAAATGCCGAGCGCATCCTGAGCTTCGCCCAGACTGTCGAGCCCCGCGACCCGCTGGCTGCTTACCGAACCCTCGCGCGCGCGGCGGGGCCCACGTTTTTTTGGCAAAACCGCAGCCGGGGCGAAGCCCTGGCGGCCGGGGGGGCTGCCCGGTCGCTGGCAGCCGGGCCGGGCCACCGCTTTGCGCGCGCTCGCGCTTTCGTCCGGCGCTGCACCGACCGCCTGCTTCGAGCCGGCGAGCAGCCAGCTGCTGGGGCTGGCCCCTACTTTGCCTGCAGCTTTACCTTCTTTGCCCGGGGCCGCGGCCCCCGCGCGTTCCCGCCAGCCACTGTCTTGCTGCCCGCCATTCAGCTTGTTTGCCGGCCCCAGGGCTGTACGCTCGTGGCCAATGCCAGCATTGGCCCCCACAGCGACCTGGATCGCATCGGCGCTTTGCTAGCGGCGCAATGGCAGGCCGTTTGCCAAGCGCCGCACAGCTTCCCCGATCCGCCCCTTGCCGAGTGCCGGTTGCAGGCCATCCCGCAATCGCCGGCTGCCTATAAAGGCGCCGTATCGCGCGCGCTGGCCGCCATCCGCAGCGGCAAGCTGCGCAAGATCGTCCTTGCCCACGCCTTGGAGGTGAGCTCGCCGGTCGCGCTCGAGCCGGTCGCCGCTCTGGAGCGCTTGCGGCAGCGCCATCCCGACTGCTATGTCTTTGCCACCCGCAACAGCCAGGGCGAGTCGTTTGTGGGCGCCAGTCCCGAGCGGTTGCTGAGCCTCCACGATGGGTGGCTGACCGCCGATGCGCTGGCCGGCTCGGCCCCGCGCGGCCGCGATGGCGGCGAGGATGCCGAGCGGGCCGCCCAGTTGCGTGCGAGCGCCAAGGAGCAGCGCGAGCACCGGGCCGTGAGCGATGCCTTGATCCAGCAGCTGCGCGCGCTGGGACTGAAACCGCTGCGATCGCCGCTGCAGCTGCGGCAGCTGTCTCAAATCCAACACCTTTGGACGCCCGTTCAGGCCCGGTTGGGCCCCAACCTCGATCCGCTCGATATTGCGGCCCGCTTGCATCCCACCCCGGCTGTAGCGGGAACGCCCACCCAGGCCGCTTGCGAGCGCCTGCACCGTTTTGAGAGCGGCGATCGCGGCCTCTACGCAGCCCCACTGGGGTGGGTCGACGGCCGCGGCAACGGCGAGCTGGTTGTCGGCATTCGCTCGGCCGCGATCGCGGGCCATCGGGCACGCCTGCATGCCGGTGCCGGCATTGTGGCCGGCTCGGACCCCGAGCGCGAGCTGGCCGAGGTGGAGCTCAAGCAGCGCTCGCTGCTGTCGGCGCTCGCCTAGACTTTCTCCCGGCGCGGTGGCAGCAGCCCGCGCCGCATTAGGCTGGCTTCAAGCGATTGGAGCACGGCCAAATCGGCCTCCGGTAGGGGTTGGCTCTCGGTGCCGGTGGGATCGGCCCCAAAAGCTGGCTCGCGCTCCAGAAACCCGAAGGCTTGCCGGAATTGGGACGGTGTGGCCTCAATGGGAGCCTGGAAGTGACAGGGCACGATGCGCTCGAAGGGCCAGCTGGCCACGCGATCGGCCCAGGCAATGGTCTCGGCTGGGGCGCGGTTGAGCACCAGCGTTTGCAGGATGGGGGCCACAAGGGGAGCGCCGCCTCGCTGCAGGGCCCGAAACGACTGCTGCCAAGTCTCGTTCCAGCGCCACGGCAGGATCCCAAAGTAGGTCTTTTTGGAGCGATCCGGGGCGCGCAAGGCCTGGCTCAACGCCTGGCCCAGCGGGACGACCTCGGCTGGGCTGGGCCGAAAGTAGAGGGCAAACAGCACGATGCGCTGCCATCCCTTGCGGCGGCTCTCGGGTCCCTCAGCAACCGCGTCAAAGGCATCGTCGCGGGCGTGGAACATCAGCGGATCGGGATTCAGCTGCACCACGGCCGGCGGTTCGCTCGGGACCGAGAGGAGGGTATCGGTCAGCAGCAGGGTCCGCGACGGCCGATGGAACAGCGCGACTTCCTCAAACGGCCCGATGCCCAGCGAGATCGGGCCCAGCAGGGCGCAGTCGAATTCGTCGGCAAAGGGGGCTTGGCTGCTCGCTTGCGGCAGCAGCTGCGTCCGCTTGCCGGGCAGGCCCAGCCAACTCAGCGGCAGGTCGAGCGGAAAGCTCCACTGATCCGGCGCCACCAATACCTGCGCCCGGGGAAAGCGGCGCGCAAACGGGCCGACAAAAACCTTGTGTTCTACCCCTGAGCTCGTGGGCAGGATGATGTAGCGGACCTCGCCGTGGACAGCTTCCAGCTCGCGCATCAAGCGCACGCACTCGCGGGTGGGCGCAACGGGGGCATAAACCAGCAATCCCCCTGCCGCCAACCGGACCACCGTCATGCGGATGGGCACGACAACGTAGAAAATGCCCTGCAGCTGCTCGAAGCTCCAGATGGTCTCGCTAACGATTTCGCGGCGCAGCGTTTGCCGCTTGCCGTAGGGATAGAGCGGCACCGCCGGCCAAAACGGCCAGGCCACATCGCCAGGCGAAACGCTGGGCGGAATGCGTTGCCCCCGCATGAGTGCGCTTTGGAAAGGCGCGCCTTGGGTTGGCTGCCCGTGCGGCTCGCGCCGCACGCCACGGCAATCTTAGCGCCGCCTGCGGGCTGGCAGTCCCATTGCCTAGCATGGGGGCTGGATGAGACGGGGCCATCCGGCATGAAGGCCGCACCGCCGCGGACCGAGCGGGATACGGTACCGCTAGCAGCCCACGATCTGTGGAAGTTTTACGGCGATCGCGCGGTCGTTCGGGGGATCGGTTTTGAGCTGGGCGCCGGCGAAGTCCTGGGGCTTTTGGGCGCCAACGGCGCGGGCAAAACCACCACAGTGGGCATGCTCTACGGCTCGGTAATCCCCAGCCGGGGATTCGTCCGCGTCGATCGCTACGAGGTGCGCCGCCAGGGACGGCAGGCGCGCTTTTTAATGGGGATCGTTACCCAAGAGGACAACCTCGATCCCGACTTTAATGTTTTTGAGAACCTGGCCTACTTCGCCCACTACTACCGCATTACCGGTCGGGCCGCGCAGCACCGTGCGGGCGAGCTGCTCGCCCAAGTGGGCTTGCAGGCCTACAGCCAGTACCGGATCGACGAACTCTCGGGCGGGCTAAAGCGGCGGTTGGTGCTGGCGCGCGCGCTCATCAACCGCCCGCGCATCGTGTTTTTGGATGAGCCCACCACCGGGCTCGATCCGGATGCGCGCCAGGACTTTTGGCGCGCCATTGCCCAGCTCCAGCAGAGCGGCTGCGGCATTGTGCTGACCACGCACTACATGGAAGAAGCGCAGCGGCTGTGCGATCGGCTATTGCTACTGCAGCAGGGTCAGGTTATTGATAGCGGCCCGCCCGAGGCGCTGATCGAACGCACGGTGGGGGAACAGGTCATTGAGGTGGCGGGGGTCAGCGAAGCCGAGCTGCAGCCGCTCGCCCGCCAGTACGGCAGCTGGTACCGGCCCTTTGGTAACGGTTACTTGCTAGGGGGGAGCGCCACCCAGCCCGAGGCGTTTTGGCGCTCGCTCAATGCCATTGAGGGCGCGCGCCCGCAGCGCCGCCGGGCCAACCTAGAAGATGTTTTCCTGCGCTTGACTGGAACGCAGCTGGATTAGATCGCATGCAGAGCAATCCCGTGACCGCCTGGGGCGTGTACGCCGTTTGGCGGCGCCACGCGCGGGTGTATCAAAAAACGTGGCTGATCAACAGCCTGCCGCCGCTCTCGGAACCGCTGATTTATTTGGTGGCGTTCGGCTACGGTTTGAGCCCGCTGGTGGGTGAGGTCACCTACCAAGCTCGTACGGTCAGCTACCTGACTTTTCTGGCGCCCGGCATGATGGCCGTTGCCGTGCTGTTCCAGTCGTTTTTTGAAGGGGCCTACGGCAGTTTCATTCGCCTGAGCTTTCAAAAAACCTGGCGCGCGCTGCTCACCTCGCCGCTGACCTTTACGGAAGTGTTTTTGGGGGACTTGCTCTGGGCCACCAGCAAAGGCATTTTGGCCGGCGTGCTGACCGGTTTGCTGGCTGCGGCTTGGGGATTGTACTCGCTGGGCGAGCTGGTGCTGTCGCTACCGACAATGGGGCTGGGCAGCCTGCTGTTTGCCGCAGCCGGTTTGCTGACGGCTGGGACCGTGCGAACGGTGGATCAGATCAACATTCCGGTCTTTACGTTTGTCGTGCCCATGTTTACCTTCTGCGGCACCTACTTCCCGCGCGAGACGCTGCCCGCTGCTTTGGGGCAAATGGCTGCCGTTCTGCCGCTGTCGGCACTGGTGGACTTGCTGCGCTGGCCGCTGGGCGTGCCCGGTTGGTGGGGACTGTCGCTGGGATGGCTGTTGCTCTGGACGGCAGTATTGAGCGTACTGGCCTGGCGCCAGATCTATCCGCAGCTATTTCAGTGAGCGCAAGCCGCTGGTGGCGCGCTCTCGGTTACCTTGGAAACGGTCACTCAAGCGATCCCCTATGGCAAATACCGAAGAGCGCAAGCGCCGGATCTTGGAACACGTCGAGCGCACGACCAATACCGCTCCTGGCAGCCGCACGAGCGACAGCCGCGGGCGCAAGGAACGCGTAATGGAACACATCAATCGCACCCGCGGCTAGCCGCGATCGCGCCGGCTGCGAATAACAACGAGGGGAGCGCCGCGGCGCTCCCCTCGTTGGCGTTTGGGCGCGATTCGCTAGGCGACAGGGGCCATTTTGACCTCGTTGTCGGTCAGCAGCTGCTGCAGCTCTTCCGCATCAACCGTTTCTTTTTCGATCAGCGAGTTGGCGAGCTCGTCGAGGATGTGGCGGTTGTTGACCAGCACATCCTTGCAGCGGCTGTAGGCGTGCTCCACGAGCTGATTGATTTCCTCGTCGATGGTGGTTGCCGTCTCGTCGGAGAAATCCCGCTCGGAGGCGATCTCGCGCCCCATGAACGGGTTGCCTTGCTGGCGCCCTAGGGCAACCGGGCCGAGGCGATCGCTCATCCCCAAGCGGGTTACCATCTGGCGGGCAATGCGCGCGACCTGCTGCAAGTCGTTGGCGGCACCGGTGGTGACTTCCTCATCGCCAAAGACGATTTCTTCGGCCACGCGGCCGCCCAAGGCAACCGTTAATTGGTTCTGCAGGTAGGCCCGCGAATACAGGCCAGTATCCAACCGCTCTTCGCTGGGGGTAAACCACGTCATGCCGCCAGCCCCGCCGCGCGGGATGATGCTGATTTTCTGCACCGGGTCGTAGTCGGGCATGAGCGCGCCCACCAGGGCGTGACCGGCTTCGTGGTACGCCACGAGCGACTTGCGCTTTTCGCTCATGACGCGGTCTTTTTTCTCGGGACCGGCCAGGACGCGATCGATGGCATCGTTGATCTCGTCCATGGAGACCTCGGTGAGGTTGCGGCGCGCTGCGAGGATGGCCGCTTCGTTGAGCAGATTGGCCAAATCGGCGCCGGTAAAGCCCGGCGTGCGGCGGGCGATTTTTTCCAAGTTGACGTCTTGGGATAGGGTCTTACCGCGCGCGTGGACGTTGAGGATCTCCAGCCGGCCGGCGTAGTCAGGACTGCTGATGGCAATCTGCCGGTCGAAGCGGCCGGGGCGCAGTAGGGCTTGGTCCAGGACGTCGGCGCGGTTGGTGGCGGCCAGGATGATGATGCCGGTGTTTTCTTCAAACCCGTCCATCTCGGTCAGCAGTTGGTTGAGCGTCTGCTCGCGCTCGTCATTGCCCCCACCAAGGCCGGCCCCGCGCTGGCGGCCGACAGCGTCAATCTCGTCGATGAAGACGATGCAAGGGGCGTTTTGCTTGGCTTGCTCGAACAGATCGCGCACGCGCGAGGCGCCCACGCCCACAAACATCTCGACAAACTCCGAGCCCGAGATGTTGAAAAACGGCACGCCAGCTTCGCCGGCGACAGCGCGGGCCAGCAGCGTTTTGCCAGTTCCGGGCGGCCCCACCAGCAGCGCGCCTTTGGGAATTTTGGCCCCGACGCTGGTAAAGCGCTCGGGGCTTTTGAGAAAGTCAACGACTTCGTTGAGTTCCAACTTGGCTTGCTCGATGCCCGCAACATCGCCGAAGGTGACGTTGGTTTGGGGCTCCATTTGGACTTTGGCTTTCGATTTGCCAAAGTTCATGGCTTGCGAGCCCGGGCCGCCTTGGGCGCGCCGCAGCAAGAAAAACAGCCCCACCAACAGCAAGATTGGGAATACCAGGCTGCTCAGCACGCGGAACAGGCCGCCTTCGCCTTCCTGCTGCTCGACTGAAATGTCGACATTGTTCTGCGAGAGCAGATCCATCAGCTGCGGATCCTCGGGCAGGTTGACCTGCACTTGCTGTCCGTCTTGGCGGACGACGCTCGCTTGGGAGCGATCGGCGCTCAGGGTGACTTTCTCCACCTGACCGCTCTCTACCTTGTCGACGAAGGTGCTGTACTTCCAGCTGATTTGCTGTTGCGAGCCGCGATCGTCAAAAAACGCTGTTGCCAGCGCCACAACCACGATCACCAGCAGCGCGTATAAGCCCGCGTTGCGCCACTTTTTATTGTTATTCACAGAAAAACCTCCCTTGCTTGGCCCTATCTCAGCATGCTATCGAGCCCGCGATTGCACTCGGTGGGATGGGGCAACGGCCGGCGGGCAGCTGCCAAGATGGCTTATTAACTTATATTAACGCGCTCGCTCAGAATGGCTGAAATATTGCCTGAGGGGCGCGAGCGCTGGGTGCTGGGGGTCAAAGCTCAGCTGCCGCTCGCTCCCCTCAACTGCGCGAATGGGGACCACTTCCACCACGCTGTTGGTGTGGGCCAGTGCTTGCAAGCCCTCAATAAAGGCGCCATCCCACTGGCACTGGCCGACCGACCACTGCTGCTGCTGCAACCACGTCCAAAGCTGCGATCGCGCCACGCCCGGCAGCAAGGAGCCCGCATCGGCTGGCGTCCACCAGCAGCCGTCCTGCCAGCCCCACAAGTTCCCCGTGCTGGTCTCCAGCCAATTGCCCTCACCATCGACCAGGATGGCTTCTTGGGCGCCGCGCTTTTGCGCCTGGGTGCGGGCCCACCAAGCCGGCAGGTAGTTCCCGGTTTTGAGCTGGGGCAGCGCCCGCGCGCAGCCGCGCTGGGCCACCCAAGCGGCAATGCCTTGCTGTTGGCACTGGGCCAGATCGCCTGGCAGGGAGCGCCCCGCGATCCACTCCCGCCCGTCCGGAAACAGCACCACCCGCAACACCGAGTAGCGCTCGCTCAGCGCTTGAGCCCCAGCCTGCAGGCGCTGCCAATCGGGCGGCTGCCACGCCAGCGCATCGACCCCGCGAGCCAAGCGCTCGCAGTGAGCCGCCCAGGCAGTGAGCGGATGGCCCAGCGACTGCCGGTAAACGCGGACGGTGCTAAACAGCGTGGCTCCGTACAGCAGCCCCGGATCGTCGCCAGCCAGCGCCAGCGTGTTGCCTGACTGCAGCTGCCCGCAGTACCAAAACATGGCATCCTGCCCCCCTGCCAGTGCGACTGACGCGCGCTGCTCCCAGCCGCTACAACAGTAAGGTAGTTACGAACGAGCTGAGGCAATCGATGGTTTCGCCAGCGCGCCCGCCCGTTTCCGAGCAATACCAGCCAGTGCAGCAAACCCTACAGGCCAGCTTGCACCAAGGCTGGCAGGCGTTTGTCAACAGCTCGGAGCTGCCGCTGCTGCAGGACTTTTTTGCCTTTTTGCAGCAAGCCGGCTTCGATGAGAGCTGCTACCGGCAAGCCATTCCCAACCCAGCCTACGACAATGCCGCTAAAGCCGTGGGCCGCCCGTTTCTGAGAGCAGCTCGCGAACTGGGCTTGCAGTTTGACGAGGTTTTCCCCGGTCGCTTTCCCGAGTCTCAAGAGCGCGACGCCACCGACTGCGAGGGACGCACGTTTTATTTGACGGCCTATGCCGGCGGCGAACCTTGGGGGCGGTTGGTGCTGACGTTCTGGCACTACCACCAGCGGCTGGCCTTTCCCTATCCGCCCGAGCTTGCCCTCGAGTCGCTCGCGCCAGCCGCCGGCGAGCCGGGCCAGTAGCGGTACTTGAGGTAGAACCCAACTGCCGCCAGCAGCGCGATCGCGACAGCACCAATGCCCAGTGGCTCCGGGAGCCAGAACGTGGCGGCGATGGCGTTGCGCTGGCCAGGTTGCAGCTGCCAGACCAACGTCCCGTCGGCCTCGCGCTCGGGCGCTAGCTTCCCGCCACCGGCGGAATGGCTGGCGCCCCAGGGCGTACGCAACCGAACGGTCAAACCGTCCCACCCGCGGGCGCTCGGGTCTGCTGCCCCCTCGCGGAGCGGCATCTCGAGCGCGCGCAGGTCGAGGTTTAGCTGCAGGCGATTGCGCTGCAGCAGCAGCAGGTTGCTTTGCTGCAGCTCGATGCTCGCATCCAGCTGCGGCGCTTCCGGAGCCTGGCGATTGGGGTCGCCCCAGGCGGGATGGTAAAAGCGCTCGAATTGGCGCACCAGCTCTGGAGCGCTGGCAAAGGGAATGATCGCGCGCACTTCGCGCTGGGAGCGGCGTTGGGCCCGACCGCCCAAGCGCCGGGCCCGCCGCTCGATGCTGCGCAACCACTGCTGCGCTCGCTCGGGGCTCAGCTGCGCCAATTGCTCGCCCAGGCGGACGTGCTGCACCAAGGTCCCGCGGTGCGGACCCTGAAACTGCAGGCCCAGCTCATAGCGCGCGCAGCCCGATAGCAATAGGGCACTCAGCAGGACCAGCAGCAGCACGGCGCGCTGGGGACGGTTGCCATGGGAGATGGAGACGCTCACCAGCTTGCCTCGCTCAAGACCACCACAATAATCCCATCAAACCCAGCACGCTCAACACCAGGGCAGCCCCAGTAAAGCGGTTGTCTTGCGTATTGACCTCGCTCCAATCGAGGGATTCAGGCTCGGACCGGGTGCCTCGGGCGCGCTGGCGCCGCAGGCGGCTGCTGCCACCGCGCCGATCGCGCGGCTCGCTATCGGCGAGGGCCGAAAAATCCGGCATTGAGGTCATCCAGCGGGCAGGCCGCTGCAGGGAAGGGGCTTCCAGGATGTAGCGCATGTCTTTGCCCTGCTTGCGAACGTTGGGACTGGGATGCTGCTGCAGGGCGCGGCACAGATCGAGCGCTGCTTGCGTTTGGCCAGCTGCCTGGTAGGCGGCTGCCAACCACAGCCGGGCTTCGCCGCCCGCGCGCGAGTGGCGGCGCGTGAGCTGGCTGGCCGCCTCCAAGCAGTCCACGCTGGCGCGATAGTTGCCTCGTTCGAAGGCCGTCTGGCCCGCTTGGAACGCTTGTTGGAAGTCGAGCTCCTGGGGCGCCATGGCGTCGCGCTCGCCTGTCTCATTCGGTCGTTGTGCCGGCTGGTGCCATCGGGTCGTGCTGCTGCGAGGCCACCAGCATGGAACCGATGCCCTCGTCGGTAAAAATCTCCAGCAGCAAGGCGTGTGGGATGCGGCCGTCGATGATGTGGGCAGCGCGCACCCCCTGAGCCAGCGATCGCACGCAGCACTGCACCTTGGGGACCATGCCGCCGGCAACCGTCCCCTGCTCGATCAGGGTGCGGGCCTTGTGGATGTCGAGTTTGGGCACGAGCGTGGCCGGATCGCTGGGATCGGTCAGGATACCGGGCGTATCGGTTAGCAAAATGAGCTTCTCGGCGCTCAGCGCCGCTGCCAACTCCCCGGCCACCGTATCGGCGTTGATGTTGTAGGCCTGTCCGTCCGCATCGGCAGCAACGCTGGAGATGACCGGTACGTAGCCGCTGCCCACTAGCGACTCCACCAGCGCTGTATTGATGTGGCTGACCTCGCCCACAAAGCCAATGTCTGGCTGCTGCTGGGGACGTGCGCCAATGGAGTGACCGTCTTTGCCACAAAGGCCCACCGCCGAACCGCCGGCACTGTTAATGGCTGCCACCAGCTCCTTGTTGACCCGGCCCACCAGCACCATCTCGACGACCGCCATGGTGCTGGCATCGGTGACGCGCAGGCCGTTTTTAAACTGCGGCTCGATGCCCAGCTGTCCTAGCCAAGCGTTGACCTCGGGGCCGCCGCCGTGAACCACGACCGGGCGGGCCCCCACGCAAGCCAAAAAGACGATGTCTCGGATGACGCGCGCTTTGAGGGCTTCCTCCTGCATGGCGGCGCCCCCGTACTTGATGACGATCATCCGCCCGGCAAACTGCTGGATGTAGGGCAACGCCTCGCTCAGCACGCGCACCCGCGTTGCCTCGGCCTCGCCGATGTATTCGCGCTCGCCCACCATAGGGAATCGGCCCGCGACTGGGGTTTAGCCTAGCAAAGGCGAGCCGGCGCTCCGTGCCCTTACGGCTTGAGGACGCTGGCCATGCGCTCGATGGCCTGGGTGGCGATGCCATCGGGGGAGCAATCCGGCTCGATGGCAACGCGCAAATCGGCTTGCTGGTAGAGCGGACGGCGCTCTTCCAATAGCGAGGCCAAGCGCTCGACGGGGTTGGGGGCCTGCAACAGCGGCCGGGTGGTATCGCCCGCCAAGCGCTCAGCAATGAGCTCGACTGGCGCATCCAACCACACGACCACGCCCTGCTGCAGGTACCCCCAGTTTTGGCGCCGCAGGACGATGCCGCCGCCTGTAGCGATCGCGCTGCGGGTCTCGGCAGCCAGTTCCTGCAGCACGCGCATTTCCCAATCGCGAAAGCCAGCCTCGCCCTCATCGGCAAAAATCTGGGGGATGGATTTGCCGGCCGAGCGCGAGACCAAAACGTCCGTATCGAAAAAGCGGTAGTGCAGCTGGCGGGCGAGCGCCTGCCCGACGCTCGTTTTGCCCGCCCCCATCATGCCGATCAAAAACACGTCCGTACCTTGTAGGGACTCGCGCATGGCCATTCCCCTAACGGCGGTTGGACGCTTCGCTGGTGTCGTCGTCCTCGGACTCGGCCGGCGGTTGGCTCCAGAGCGGCGGCCGAATGACGCGGTAGTTGGCATCGAAGACGCGATCGCGGGACGCCGAGGTCTCGGGCTCGCCAGGGGTAGGCTCATCCGCCTGGGCCGGTGGGGCGCTTTGAGAGCTCGATGGGCGCTCGGGCGGGGTCTCGATGTCCCAATCCTCGCTGCTGTCTCGCGTTTCGGTGTTGCCCCACTCGCTCGAGCTAGCAGCCTCGGCTGCTGGTGCGCCCGCTTGGGGCTCGCTCGCCGCCGGTTCTCGCGCAGGGCGGCCAGCTTCGGGCGAGGCGGGTTGGGGTTGCCTGGAGGCCCTACTGCGCGACTGCGGGCGCGGGATGGCATAGAGCAGCTGCAGCAGGATGCCAGTCACAAAGCCAGCGACCGCCGCCAGCAGCAGCCAGGCGCTAGCCGGCAGGGGCTGGGTCTGGAGCCCGCTCTCGCCGCGCCCCAACACCAGCGGCAGCTCGGGCGAGCGGTTCTGGATGAAAAAAATGCCCGCTGCCAGGCCGAGTGCCACCGTCAGGATCGGTTTCCAAAGCCGCATGGTGATAGCGCTCCCTCCACCCGCTACCGCAACGTTGCCTCAATCTTAGTGTCCCTGCCAGCGCTGGAGGGGGACGCAGTCGATGCCAAAGCGATCCAGGGCCCGCGCGACGACAAAATCGACCAAGTCTTCAATCGTTTGCGGTTGGTGGTACCAGCCCGGCATGGCGGGAACGATGGCAGCCCCCACTTCCGCCAGCGCCGTCAAGTTGCGCAGGTGAATCGCGCTCAGCGGTGTCTCGCGCGGCACCAGCGCGAGCGGGCGCCCTTCTTTGAGCTGGACTTCGGCGGCACGCTCGAGCAAATCGGAGCTAAACCCGGCTGCGATTTTGCCGATAGCGCTCATGCTGCAGGGAATGACCAGCATGCCCAGGGTCCGAAAGGAGCCGCTGGCGATGGCGGCCCCTACATCGCTCCAGCGGTGGCAGTGCAGGGTCCCTGCGCGCTCGACTCCCGCCTGCTGGCGCCAGAATGCGGCCTGCCGTTCCGGGTCGGCTGGCAGGCGCAGGCCGCGCTCGGCCTCCCACACCATAAAGCTGGACTGGGAGGCCACCAGTTCGATGGTGTAGTCTGCCTGGAGTAGGAACTTGAGGGCGCGCTCGGCATAAATGGGACCCGAGGCGCCGCTCACGCCAACGATCAGCGCGCTCATGCCTCGCTGGCCTGCACGCTTGCCTGGGCGCCATCGCGCTCGGATGCCTCGGCATCGGTGGCCTCGGCACCACCCACCGCGATCAGATCGATTTGCTGGCGGTAGTAATCCACGCTTTTGACCTGCACCTGGACCCGAGCCCCCAGCTTGTAGGTGGTGCGGGTTTTGCGCCCGACGAGGCAGGCATGCCGGGCGCGGTATTCGTA
This sequence comes from Cyanobacteria bacterium QS_8_64_29, assembly GCA_003022125.1. Taxonomy (NCBI): domain Bacteria; kingdom Bacillati; phylum Cyanobacteriota; species Cyanobacteria bacterium QS_8_64_29. The sequence continues at coordinate 35,424 of PXQH01000057.1, forward strand.
CCAGTCATCTTTGAGTGAGCTGACATGGACCAGTCCCTCGACCAGCAGCGCCTCGATCTCGACAAAGAAGCCGTAGGACTGGACGCCGGTGATGGGACCGACAAAGACCTCGCCCGTGCGCGCTTTCATCTGGGCAGCTTTTTGCAGGCCCACCAGGTCGGCTTCGGCGTCGGCAATCGTGCGCTCGCGCTCGCCGATTGGGCCGATCGCGCCGTGGAGGCGCGCTTCCAGATCCGAGTGCACGCGCGCGGGGAGCACGTTCCAGTTGATGCTGTCGTGATTGGCGCTTTTGCCCAGGTCGTAGCCTTCTTTGGCGCGGCGGTGGCGGCGATCGCGGCCGAACTCGAACAGGGTTTTGAGCGCGCGCTGGACCAGCAAATCGCCGTAGCGCTTGCCAGGGGCCGTGCAAGGGGCGTAGCCCTCGTCCTCGGCGAGGCCAAAGTAAAACTCGGGCGTTGCGCTCGCGCGCACGGGCTTGAGCGTCGAGCGCAGCAGGTGCGCCAGGACTTGGGGCGAGGGCGACTGGCTGAATTGGTGGGTAAAGGCCTGGTAGTCCTTGGGCTGCACGGTTTCTGGGTCCGAGAGGCTCAACGCCAGCCCCAGGTTGTTGCCCAGCCGGATGAGGTCGTTGAGCTCGCCGGGGGGCGGCGCGGACTGGGCCCGGTAGACGCCAGGCAGCGACAGCGCTTGCAAGTGCGCGGCAACAGCGCGCCCCGCTAGCACCACCACCTCCCGCAGCAGCGCGCGCACGGGTAGGGCGCTCGAGGTGGCGATCGCGCCCAGGCGCCCCTCATCTTTAAACAGCGAGCGATCGTCGCCTAGCTCCAGCTCGAAACCGCCGCGCTGGAGCCGCTGGGCTTTGACCAGCGGCGATACCGTAAAAAAGAGCCGATCCAGCATCTGGATCGCCGCCGCTCGATCGGCGTTGCCTGACTCGCCCTGCCCTAGCAGGGATTGCGCCTGGGCAAAGCTGAGCTGGCGGTCGACGCGCACCACGCTGGGCGCGAGCTCGAACGACACGAGCCGGCCGGTCTCATTCAGCGTTAGCAAAGCGCTTACCGCCAGCCGATCGGTCTCGGGCTGCAGCGAGCTCTGCTGCAGCACGGCCTCAGGGAGCATGGGCAGGACCAACTCCCCCAGATCGGCAGCCGTACCGCGCTTGCGGGCCTCGCGATCAATGGGCCCATCGTCGGGGACGTAGTGGGCCACATCCGCCATGTGGATGCCCAGCTGCCAGTCGCCGGTTGGCGCGGTCTCTAGGGTGAAGGCGTTCTCAATGAAGGGGGTCTCTGCCGAACGGGGCGCTTCCTCCAGCGCCAGCGTCAGCTGCTGGCGCAGGTCCTTGCGCTTTTTGATCTCGGGCCGATCGAGCCCCTCGCTCAGCGATTGGGCTGCCTCAGCGACGGCGCTGGGGAACTGGCGGGGCAAGTTGTACTTGCAGCAGACCAGATCGGTGTCGGCGGCGGATTCGGGACTGTCGCCCAACACGCGCGTGACGCGCCCGAGCGGCGGAGTCTGCCCCAGCGGATAGCGCAGCACCTCCACATGGGCCAAGTGCTCGAGCGAAGCTTCCAAGTCGACATCGCCCGCCTCGAGCTCGAGCTCAAACAGCAAGCGATCGTCGAGCGGGACGGCCCTAAAGCCCGACTCCGAGCGCTGGATCCAAGCCAACAGCGACGGGTTGGCCCGCTCGAGTACGAGCTGAACCGAGCCTTCCGGCGAGCGGCGGCGGGTTGCTTCTTTGACCACTTTGACCAGCGCCCGATCGCCGTTCCAAGCGCTGCCGAGCTGGCTCTCGCGGATGTAGATATCGTCGGCACTCTCATCATGTTCTGGAATGGCAAAGCAAAAGCCTTTGCTGGAGCAGCGCAGCTTGGCCTCGATTGCATCGGGTTGCGGCACGCGCCGGTACTTGCCGCGCTCTTTGGCGATCGTGCCGGTCCGCTCGAGGGCATCGAGCGCGATGTGGAGCTTTTGCAGGCTCTCCTCGTCCTGGCACTCGAGCTTTTTCTCCAGAACCTTGGGTGCAACGAGTTTGCTTTCGCTCAGCTGGGAGAGCAACGTCGCGATCGAAAATTCCATGCAGCTAGACCTTGATGTACCCGTGTGAAGCGAGGGGGAGCGGGCGGTTGGGGGTTGCCAGGGGCAACCCTGTGCCATTCCCGCCCGGCAATCGTTTAAGGCGCGGCTGGCGGCAACCGTAGCATCCGGAGGCAGCCGCTCGGCACTGCAACGGCCACTGCTCGTCCCGATTGCAGGCGCGTCCTGTGATCGCTGCAACCGGCCAGCCGCGGATGCGTTACGCTATAAGTAACTATTTACCTCCATTATTCAAGTTTCGCTGTGGGATGGCAAGCGCTCCAGCTGCTTGCTCCATGTACCGCCAGTTTCGAACGGCCTATCCGCAAGGCGGGCTGACGAGCGAGCTGATCGCCATCGACCGCGGCCGGTATTTGGTGCGGGCGAGCGTTCGCGACGGCGATACCACGCTCGCGACCGGGCTAGCTGGGGCCGAGACGATCGAGCAAGCCGAGGACGAAGCGCGCCGCCGCGCGCTGGCTGCCCTCGCCCTTGAGAGTAAGGCAGAGGCGGCGGATCGAGCCCCTGATGCGGTATCGGCAGCAAGCCCCAGCACCCCCGAGCCTGCCCCACCGGCTGCAACCGATCCCCCCAGCCCGCCCGATCCGCCGTCGCTGGAAGCGCCCGTCCCGAACGCGTCGCTCGAGGCCGAAGCTGGTAGCAACGGCCATGCGAGCGTGGCAACCCCCGAAGCGCCTGCCCCATCTGCCCCCCAGGAGGCCCCACCGCTAGAGGCCGAGGCGCCTGCGAGCGAGGCAGCGGCCCCGGCCGCCGATGGTGCCGAGTCCGAGTCCATCGATTTTTCCGATCTGATCGCCCGGACGGATGTGGAACTCAAACGCCTGGGCTGGACGCGAGAGCGAGGGCGCGATTACCTGCTCAACACCTACGGCAAGCGATCGCGCCAATTGCTCAGCGAGAGCGAACTGACGGCGTTTTTGCGCTACCTCGAGGCACAACCGTCCCCTGAAGAGGGAGCAAACTAGCCAGCAGCGACGCCGGCCGGCGGGTTGCTAGCCGAGGGACGCCGCTCGATGGTGCGATCAATCAGCCCGTACGCGCGCGCTTCTTCCGGCGACATGAAGAAGTCGCGCTCGGTGTCTTGCTGGATGCGCTCTAACGATTGCCCGGTCCGTTGGGCGAGTTGCTGGTTGAGCTGGCGCTTGAGGTACAGGATCTCTTTGGCTTGGATGTCAATGTCGACGGCTTGGCCCTGAGCGCCGCCCAACGGCTGGTGGATCATGATGCGCGAGTGGGGCAAGCTCATGCGCTTGCCCGGGGCCCCGGTTCCGAGCAAAAAAGCCCCCATGCTGGCCGCCAGGCCCAAGCAAATGGTAGAGACATCCGGCCGAATTTGGTTCATGGTGTCGAAGATGCCCAGCCCCGCCGTGACCGATCCCCCCGGCGAGTTGATGTAGAGATAAATATCTTGCTCGGGGTCCTCGGCCTCCAGATACAGCATCTGCGCGACGATGACGTTGGCAATTTCGTCGTCAACCTGCTGGCCGAGGAAAATGATGCGCTCGCGCAGCAGGCGCGAGTAAATATCAAAGGCGCGCTCGCCGCGGCCGGAGGTTTCGATGACGGTGGGAATCATAGGGTCGGTTGAGCCTCGTGCGCTACCGCTTTGATTGTAGCGAGCAGTTCCCGCCGGAACGCCAGCGCTCAGCTATTGCGCTGCAGGGCACTTCGGACTTGGGCGAATTTGCGCTTGAGGCGCTCTTTGACCTCATCGGGGACGGGCCGTTGGGTTTTGCCGCTGTAGTGGCCGGCTAGCGTATTGAGCGCCGTGCGCATGGTGGTAAACGAGCGCAGGCCGGAGACATCTTCGTCGCGCCGGTACAGGGCGATGTATTCGTCGATCTGCTGGCGCGCCCGTTCTTGGAGCGCTTCCTTTTGCGGGTCGGAGTCGGGCGTATCGATGGCGCGCTCGAGCGCATCCACCACCTTGAGCGTGTCTTCGCGGTAGTCACCGCTCAACCCGACTGCGCTGTTGGTGCAGCCAGCAACGCCTACCGCTACCGCCAGAACCAGCACCAGCAGGCGCGCGATCGCGCTCCGAACGGACATAGCCACTCCCCCAGAACGCTCTATTGGGCTCAGTTCGGCCTAATTCTATCGCACCTGGTCGGTACAGGCTGGCAGCCGGGCGCTCTCCCGTGCTGTGCTAGGGTTGCTAGGTTGCACGCGGCCCAGGCATTGGATCGTGTCGGCTCTCCACCGGTTGCTGTGGGCGCTCATCGGTTTGATGCTGACGGTGGGCGGTACCTTCATTGAGGCCTTTGTTACCCCCTGGCCTTGGACGTGGGACGGCGCGCGCCCCCCGATCGCCTCGCTGGGCGTGAGCTGCCAGGTGGGGGCAGTCCTGTTGGTGGGATGCGCTGGGGGAGCCCAGGCAGGTGCTTGGTCCCAAATGGCCTATTTGGGCCTGGGGCTGGCCGGCATCCCGGTGTTTGCGCATGGCGGCGGGCTGGGCTATGTGACCGAGCCCACCTTTGGCTACCTGCTGGGCTTTGTGCCGGGGGCTTGGCTTTGCGGGCGCGTGGCCCGCAAGGACAAGCCGCCCCTGGAGCGCTTGGCCGCAGGCGCGCTGGTGGGGTTAGCGGCCATCCACGCTTGCGGAGTTGCTTACTTGCTGGGCAGCTACGGTCTGACGGCTGCTGACGGCGATCGCCTCCCGCTCGGCGCTGCGCTATCGCAGTACTCGCTCGAGCTATTGCCCGGTCAGCTAGCCGTTGCGTGTTCGGCAGTGGCGCTTGCCTTTGGGCTGCGCCAGCTACTGTTCTACTGAGGCCGACCGTTGCTACTTTCCCATTTGAGGAGCGCCCATGCTGCCTGCAAGCGGAAACCGGCTGTTTTGGGCCACTGCCCTGCTGGGGGCAGTTGCTGATCGCATCGCCAAGTACTGGGTTACGCGCCATTTTGAGGTCTTGGGGCAGACGGTGCCGCTTTGGCCGGGCGTTTTCCACTTCACCTACGCCGTCAACCCCGGCGCTGCCTTTAGCTTGTTCGATGAGACCGGGGGGTGGCTGCGCTGGCTGTCGCTGGCTGTCAGCCTCGGGCTGGCGGGTTGGGCTTGGTTTGGGCCGCGCTTCAAGCGCCTGGAGCAGTTGGGGTACGGCGCGATTTTGGCGGGCGCGATCGGCAACGGCATCGATCGCTTTGCCTTTGGCTACGTCATCGACTTTTTGGATGTGCGCCTGATTGGCTTTCCCATCTTTAACCTGGCTGACGTTGGCATCAATTTGGGCATTGTCAGCTTGCTAGCGAGCGCGCTCTGGGAGCGCTCGCCTCGCCACCGCTAGTTACCCATTGCCATGGCTGCTGCCTTCGCTCGCTGCCTTCGCTGCGGACTCTATGGCACCGGCGGCGCCATCCTGCTGCTGGCGCTCAACTTGGGGGTGGTTTGGAGCCAAGTCTCGGTGCGGCCGCTGCCGGGCATTCGGGGAGAGCCGCTCTCGGCATTTGCCCCCGAACTGCGCCAGGCCGTCGTCGCCGCAGAAGACAGCCGCTACTACAGCCACATTGGCATCGATCCCATCAGCATGGCGCAAGCGGCCTGGGTCAACTGGCAGCAGCCTGGCATCCGCCAGGGCGGCAGCATGATCGTGCAGCAACTGGCGCGCACCCTCTACCCGAGCTATGTCGGCCGGCAGGATACCCTGGCGCGCAAGTGGCGCGAGAGCGCTGTGGCGCTCAAGCTGGAGGCCTTTTACAGCAAAAAGCGGTTGCTGCGCGCCTAATTTGAACCGCGTCTATTTGGGGCCCGATCTGGCTGGCTTTGACGAAGCAGCGCAGTTTTATTTCGAACGCACCGCTGCCGATCTCAGTTTGGCCCGAGCGGCATTGTTGGTGGGCATGCTGCCGGCCCCCAATCGCTACAACCCCAAGCGCTACCCCGAGCGGGCCCGGCAGCAGCGCAACCGCGTGATCGGCCGCATGGTTGAGGCGGGCATGCTCGCGCCGCGCCAGGCAGCTCAAGCGCGCACCGTTGGGGCTCGGCGATCACGCCCCGGCAGCTAGGTCACCAAGTAGCGCCGGACGAATTGCTCCAGCGACTCCATTTGCAGGCCGAAGGTGGCCTCCAGCTCGCTGACCTCCTGCTGGGTGCAGAAAAACTCGTTGGCCGACAGGACCCGAAGCGTGCCCAGCGAGCGCTGCAGCTCCGGGTTGATAAGCCCCAAACCATCGCGCGCGCCGTCAAACAGCGCCAACGGCACGTTGACCGTCCAGGGCTCGCGCTGGAACACCCGCGCAAAAATTTCGGGAATGTCACCGCGCTGCAGGATCTCGGGGCCACCGACGGCAAAGGTGCGATTTCGCGCCGCCTCAACCGTCACCGAGCGAGTGGCAATTTGGGCCAGATCGTCGGTGCTGACGATGGAGGTGCGGTTCTGCGGATCGCCGATGATGATGTAGAGCCCGGTATCGCGAAAGCGCTCGGCCAGCGGCAGCAAATTGGAGGCCAGCCCCGAGGGGCGAAGGATGGTGTAGTTGAGGCCGCTGGCTTGCAGGTACTTTTCAACTTCGCGCTTGGCCTTGAACGTGGGCGAGTCTTGATAGCCGCGATCGGCGCCCAGCACTGAGATAAAGACAAAGTGCTCTACGCCGCTCTCGCGAGCGCGATCGATGAGCTCGATGTTGGCGCGGTAATCGAGCTGTGTGGCATCGCCGCCCGAGCCGTGGGCGCTAACAACGTAGCGCGCGCCCTGGCAGGCTCTGCGAATGGCTTTGTCTTCGCGCAGATCGCCGACAAAGATCTCGGCTCCGCGCCGCTCGAGCTCTTCATAGTGCGAGGTGAGCCGCACGAACGCCCGAACGGGCCGATCTGCGTCGCGCAGCTGTCGCACGATGCGGCGTCCGATTTGCCCGGTGGCGCCAGTAACTAGAAACATGCTGGCCTGCGGTGAACGGCTTGGTTGTCGTTTAGCGAGCGCGGCGCTGCCCTAAAGCGCCACCACCACTGGAGCATGATCGCTGGGGCGCTCCCAGTGGCGCGGGGCAGCATCAATGTAGCAGTCGCGGGCGCGCTGGTAGAGCTCGGGACTAAGGTAGCAGTGATCGATGCGCCAGCCGCGATTGCCGCGGATGGCGCGGGTGCGGTAGTCCCACCAACTGTAGTGCCCTCTCTCGGCAGTGAACTTGCGGAAGGCATCGCCTAGGCCCAACGCCAGCACGGACTGCAGGGCCTCGCGCTCCGCAGGGGAGGCCATAATGCGATCGTCCTTACCGCGCGGATCGTGAATGTCGCGGCTCTCGGGCGCAACATTGAAATCGCCGCAGACGCAGAGCTGCGCGTTGCCTCCATGGCGCAGCTGCTGTAGGTAGTCGCGCAGCGCCGCCAGCCAACGCAGCTTGTAGTCGTACTTGTCGCTGCCAACGCTGGCGCCGTTGGGCACGTAGAGATTGACAATGCAGATCCCGGCAATCTCGGCCGCGATGGCGCGCTTTTGCGCGTCGAGCTCGGCGGCTCGCTCGCCCTCTAGAACGGATGAAAAACCCGTCAAGACGCGATCAGCAGGCGTTCGGCTCAAAATGGCAACGCCGTTGTTGGCCTTTTGGCCGAGGACGTAGGTATGGTAGCCCAGCGCTTCGAAGGGGGCGCGCGGGAAATCGGCATCGGGGACTTTGGTCTCTTGCAAGCACAGCACCTCGACGGGATGCTCCTGCAACCAGGCAGCGACTTGCTGCTGGCGCGTGCGGATGGAGTTGACGTTCCAGGTGGCGACCTGCATGGCGCAATGCGGCTACAGCATGCCCTTGGAACTGGGAACCCGGGCTGCGCGGCGGGGATCGCGCTCGATGGCCATGCGCAGCGATCGCGCAAATGCTTTGAATGCGGCCTCGATGATGTGGTGCGAGTTGACGCCCGCCATTTGGCGTAGGTGCAGCGTCATGGGGGCGTGGTTGACCGCTGCTGCGAAGAACTCGCGCACCAGCTGGGTGTCGTAGGTGCCCACGCGCTCGGTGGGGATAGCCAGCTCGTAGCTCAGGTGGGGGCGGCCGGAGAAATCGAGAGCGACTTGGACTAGGGCTTCATCGAGCGGTGCCAAAAAATGCCCGAAGCGGTGAATGCCGCGCGCATCGCCCAGCGCCCGGTTGAGCCCTTGCCCGAGGGCGATCCCGACATCCTCGTTGGTGTGGTGGTCGTCAATGGCCCAATCGCCGCTCGCCTGCACGGTCAAATCCAGCAGCGCATGCGAGGCCAGCTGCTGCAGCATGTGGTCCAAAAACGGAATCCCGGTCGCAGCCTGGCAGCTACCTTGACCGTCGAGGTCGAGGCTGAGCGCGATCGCGGTCTCGCCGGTCGTGCGCTGCACCTGCGCCTGGCGCGCGGGCGGGGCGTGGCTAGCGGATAGTTGCGTTGGAGCGAGGCTGTCGCTGGCTGGCATGGAAGCTCGTTGCGCAGAGGTGGCGGCACTACGGCCTACATGCCCATAATGCTATAGCCGGCGTCGGCATACAGCACCTGGCCGGTAATGCCGCTGGCCAAATCGCTGGCCAAAAACGCTGCCACATTGCCCACCTCGGCCTGGGTAACGGTGTGCTGGAGCGGTGCCGTTGCCTCCACGTGGCGGATCATCTCAGTGATGCCGCTCACGGCCGATGACGACAGCGTCCGCATGGGCCCGGCCGAGATGGCATTGACGCGAATGTTGCGATCGCCCAGCTCGGCAGCCAGATAGCGCACGCTGCTCTCCAATCCAGCCTTGGCAACGCCCATGACGTTGTAGTTGGGCACCACGCGCTCGCCACCCAAATAAGTCAAGGTAATGATGCTGCTGCCATCGCCCATCAGCGGTTTGGCTGCTTGGGCCAACTGCGTCAGCGAGTAGGTGCTGACTTCCATGGCTTTGAGAAACCCTTCCTTGGAGGTCTCGCTAAACGCGCCCGAGAGCTCTTCTTTATAGGCGAATGCCAGCGAGTGCACCAAAATGTCGATGCGATCCCACTGCCGGCCGATTTGCTCGAACGTTGCGCTCAGCTGGGCTTGGTTTTGAACGTCGCACGGCAGTAACAGGCTGGGCCCGAGCGGCTCGACCAACTCGCGGACTTTTTTCTCCATGCGCCCTTTGTCATCGGGCAGGTAGGTAACGCCGAGCTTTGCCCCCGCCTGATGGAGCTGCTGGGCGATGCCCCATGCGATCGAGCGGTTGTTGGCAATGCCGGTCACTAAAGCCGTTTTTCCCGTTAAATCCAGCACAATGGCGCTCCGTCTCGGGCGATGCCTGCCAGGCCAGCGGCGGCGAGTATCTTACCATGAAAGGAGCAGGCGCCTATTGCCTGCGCGGCGGCTGGCAATGCTCGTGTTGTATCGGGCAATACAGCGTTGGGAGCAGGCAAGCGGCAGCATCGATCGTGAGCGAGCGCAAGCGTGGCCGAATGGTGAGTCCATCCCAGACCCGGACGAACGCGCCCAACTCGCAGCCGCAACAGGGACCGATGAACGCCTTTGTTGCCTCCCATCGCTCCCTCGAGACCGTTTTTCGCGAAATGGGCGGCGATGGCTTACCGCCTATCGTGGAGACCTTCGAGCGTGGCAAAACCGTCTTTTTTCCCGGGGATCCGGCCGAGCGCGTCTACTTTTTGCTAACCGGTGCCGTCAAGCTATCGCGCGTTTACGAAAGCGGTGAGGAAATTACAGTGGCGCTGCTGCGCGAGAACAGCGTTTTCGGCGTCCTATCGCTGCTAACCGGCCAGAACTCCGATCGCTTCTACCACGCCGTGGCGTTTACCCCCGTCGAGCTGCTGTCGGCCCCCATCGAGCGCGCCGAGCGTGCGTTCCACCAGAACCCCGAGCTGTCGCGGTTGATGCTGCAGGGACTCGCCTCGCGCATCTTGCAGACCGAGACGATGATCGAAACCCTAGCCCACCGGGACATGGAGTCGCGCTTGGTGAGCTTTTTGCTCGTGCTGTGCCGAGACTTTGGCGAGTCCACCCCGGATGGTAGCGTGCGCATCGACCTCAAGCTCTCGCATCAAGCCATTGCCGAGGCCATTGGCTCCACCCGCGTCACCGTGACGCGCCTGTTGGGCGAGCTGCGCGAGCAAGCCCAAATCTCGATCCGCAAAAAACGCATTACCGTACACAATCCAGTAGCGCTCAGCCAGCAATTCAGCTAGCGCGGGCCCGGCCATCGGGACAATCGCTTACAGTGGAAGGGCGCGCCCAGCCGCTGCCACTGCCGCAATGACCAGCGCCTACATCCTCATCGCCGCCGTTTTGCTTCTGGGGGGCGTGCTGGCGATCCTCGGCGATCACCTGGGGAGCAAAGTGGGCAAATCGCGGTTGCGGCTGTTCAAGCTGCGGCCGCGCCAAACGGCCATCGCCGCTACTTTCTTGACGGGCGTCTCGATTGCGGCGACCACGCTGGGCATCTTGTTCGCCACGAGCCAATCGCTGCGCCAAGGCGTCTTTCGACTGGATGAAATTCTGGCCAAGCGCCGGCAAGCCCAGCGCGAGCTCGAGCAAGCGCGCGACAAGCTCCAGAAGCTGGAGGAGCGCCAGCAAACCACCAACCGCGACTACCAGCACGCCCAATCGAAGCTGGATCGCACCTCCAAGCAACTCGACAAGCTCCAATCGCAAGTGGCATCGCTGCGCAGCGAGCGCCAGTCGCTAGTTGCCGAGCGCGATCGCCTAGCCAACAAAATTGAGAGCCTCGATGGCAAGCTCAAGCAGCGCGAGCAAAAGATCGCCCAACAACAGCAAAAACTGGAAGCCAGCCGAAACCGCCTGCAGGAACTGCAGGGGCGCCAAGAGCAGCTCAAAGCCCAAATCGAGCAGCGCGAACAGAAAATCGCGCAACAGCAACAAAAGCTGCAGGCAACCCGCGACCGCTTGCAAGCGTTGCGGGAGCAGCAACAACAGCTCAAAGCGCAAATCGAGCAGCGCGATAATAAAATCGCTCAGCTCGACGAGCAGATCGCCCAGAAAAACGAGACCCTCAAGCAGCGGCAAGCCCGCCTCCAAGACCTCCAACAAGAACTATCGCTACTGCAAAGGCGGGCGAGCCGCTTTCGCCAGGAGTACCAGACCCTGCGGCGGGGCGATGTGGTTTTGCCTAAAGATCGGGTGCTCGCTAGCGCCATTACGCGCATCGAGAAATCTAGCGACGCCCAGCAAATTGTCGACAAGCTGCTGCAGGAAGCCAACAAGCGCGCCTACCGCGCGACGCGTCCCAACAACAACCAGGTTGACGAGCGCGTCATTGCCATAACCAAGGCCCAGGTCAAAAACCTCAGGCAAAAAATCAGCGACGGTCGCGAATACGTGCTCCAAATCCGCTCGGATGGCAACTACGTCATGGGTGAGGACAAAGTGGGCGTTTTTACGATCGTGGCGCCCAACAAGCAAATATTTGGCGCAGGCGAGGCGATCTCGACCGTGTCGATCGACACGGAGCAAATGGGGCGCTCGCAACTGCAAAACCGGCTCGACCGGTTGCTATCGGCCGCCAAGTTCCGCGCGCGCCGCTCTGGCATTCTAGGCGACGTTCGCGTCGAGACCGGTACGCTGGCGCTAACCAACTTTTTCGAGCGGCTCAACCAAGCCTCAGCCGGCCAGTTTGATCGCATCCAGGCCCAGGCGGCTCAGCCGGCCGAGACGGCCGGACCGCTCGAGCTCAAGCTGGTTGCGCTCAAAGATGGCAAAGTCGTTTTTAGTAGCTCGGAACTGGGAACCAACTCCCCCCAAGCCAGCTAGCTGCCGTGATAGTAGGCTTTGACCCCGGCCGGGATAAATGCGGTTTGGCGCTAGCCGACGAGGCAGGCGAGCTGCGCGCGCATCAATCGGTTGGCTCGCAGGCGGTGCTGGCCGCGGTCGAGCGGTGGTGCCGCCACTATCCCATCGAGCGCATTGTCATGGGCAACGGCACTACTGCCGGTGAGTGGCAAGCTCGGCTGCGCGAGGGCCTGTCCCATCCCGTGCCCATTACGCTGGTGGATGAACGCCACAGCTCGCTGGAGGCCCGTGATCGCTACTGGAAGCTGCATCCGCCCCGCGGGTTGCTGCGCCTCGTTCCGCGGGGGTTGCGCACGCCGCCTGGCCCCATTGACGGCATCGTCGCCTGGTTGCTGATCGAGCGCTACTGGCAGCAGGCAGATGCCTAGAGCCGCGCCCGAATTTTGAACTCGTAATCGCCGCCGGGCTCGAGTTGGTAGTCGCAGCGCTCGAGGAAGCGACTCAGCGGCTCGCGGATCAGCGCCCGACCCAGCGAGGGGCGAACGAGCAACTGCCCGTCGCGAAAGCGCCACTGAAACTGCCAGCGGTAAGCCGCTGCCTGCACTTCACCCGCAATCTCCCCCTGTTGCAGCGACTGCCAGGTAATGCGGACGCGGGCGATGGTCTCGGGCAAGCGCTGGGCAGGCAACGTCGGTACGCTCCCAAAGCGGCTTTCCCTGGCAAAGGGTAGCAAAGCCACCGCCCGCCAGGGCTAATACCAATTTGAGCAGCGGATGCACGCTAACCAAAGGACATAACTCCCATATTGAAGGATTTTTGGAGATCGCAATCTAGTGCACAAGCCACGAGAATTGGTATAAGATCGCTAACGAATGCACTCGCACGCCGACCGATGGGGTGGAGGGGGTTTCGTGTCCGCGCCGTCTGCCCGCATTCCATCCGGATGGGACCTGCAAGAGCTGGAGCAGGCCATTGCCAGCTTTGAGTCCATCCAGGCCGATCTCAACTACCAGCGAGCGCAGTCGGCGCTGCGCCGCCTGGTTCGCAACCTCGATCTGCGCCCCGAGGAGCGGACGGGGCTCGAGGCCGACATCGGCCAGCTCACGGCCCTGCTGGACAAGCTCGATCGCGCCAGCCTCCAAATTGCAGCTGTCGGCGCGGTGGGGCGTGGCAAGTCGGCCCTGCTGAATGCCCTGCTGGGCGAAGCGGCGTTCCAAACCGGACCGCTGCACGGCGTGACGCAGGCGGTGGCCAGTGCCACGTGGCAGCAGTCGCGCCAGGCAGCCGGCCGCAGCGATCGCGAGGTCATTCGCTTAACCCGCACCAGCAGCGATCGCGCCCAGATCGAGCTGGTCGATACGCCCGGACTGGACGAGATCGACGGCGAGGCGCGCGAAGCCCTCACCCACCAGATCGCCCAACAAGCCGACCTGATCCTGTTTGTGGTCGCCGGGGATCTGACCCAGCTGGAGTACGATGCCTTGGCGCAGTTGCGCGCCTCGGGCAAGCCCATCCTGCTAGCGTTCAACAAAATCGACCAATACGCGCCAGCCGATCGCGACGCCATCTACCGCCAGCTGCGCGACGAGCGCCTCCGAGAGGTGCTCGCACCGGCGGAAATCGTGACGGTCGCTGCCGACCCGCTCGCCACCGAAGCCGTGCGGCAGCCCGATGGCAGCCTCCACCTGGAGCGCCGCCGCGGCGCGTCCCAAGTCGAAGCCCTGCGGCAGCAAATCCTGGCACTGCTGGAGCGCGAGGGCAAATCGCTGGTGGCGCTCAACACCATGCTCTACGCTGATGGCCTCAGCGAGCGCCTCACCCAGCGCAAAATGGTGCTGCGCGCCGCGGCTGCCGACGAGCTCATCCGGCGAGGGGCCCTCACCAAAGCCACGGTCGTCGCGCTCAACCCTGTCACGGCCATCGACCTGCTGACCGGATCGGTGGTGGATGTCGCCACCATCCTGGCCCTGGCGCGCCTCTACGGCATTCCCATGACGCAGCAGGCAGCCGTGGGCCTGCTGCAGCAAATTGCGGTCAGCATGGGCGGCATTGGAGCCGGCGACGTTCTGGGCACGCTGGGCCTGAGCTCGCTCAAGGGAGTTTTGGGCATCTCCGTGCCCGCCTCGGGGGGAGCAGCGCTGGCGCCTTACGCCTCGGTCGCGGTAACCCAAGCTGGCGTGGCGGGCGTTTCCGCGTACGCCATCGGCCACGCCAGCAAAACCTATCTCGCCAACGGTGCTTCCTGGGGACGGCACGGCCCCAAAGCGGCGATCGCGGCCATCCTGGACTCGCTCGACGAGCGCTCGATCCTGCACCGCATCAAGCACGACCTGGGCGAGCGGCTCCAGGCAACCAGCAGGCCCGCTCCTTCGCCGTCGTGCTAGGGGCGCGCAGCGCCGGGTCAGCCATCGGGGTTGGTTTCGCTCTCCGCTGAGGCCTTGGGGGCCTCCGGCTGCTTCCACCCAGCGAGCTCGCGCTCGACCGCCTTTTTAAAGTCATTGGCGACCAGCAGCACCGAGGGGTTGCCGTCTGCCTTTTGGGGATCGCGCAGGGCGTAGACGGATTGGCCTTCCAGGCCCGTGTTGCCCAGCACCAAAGTGTGGCGGCGATCGCCTTGGAGCTCGACTGTAATGCGGGCCAGCGGCTCGGTAAGGCCGTATGCCTCGCGCTTTTGCGGCGGCGCTGAGAAGCGGCGTTCGTAGGATTCGTTGGCGAGCAAATCGAGCAGAAACACCACGGTGGATTTAGAGGCCGGGACCTGCTCGGGGGCGAGCATCTGCCAGCCGGTGGGACTGTCATCGCTGCGCTCGAACTCGAGCGTGCGCTCGCGGGTTTTAACGCGCAGACGCTGGACTTGGGCTTCCCTAAAGTCGAACAGTTGCTTGCGCGCTTGTTGGGCGGCTTGCTGCTGGGGCGCAATGTAGCCGGCGTAGACGGCAACGCCGCCGCTGATCGCCATTGCCGCAATTGCCAGTCCCAGGGTCGTTCGCTGCATGCTGTCCCTAGCGCCTGCGCCACCACGCGATCGCGGCCGCCAGCAGGCCCAAAACCGGCACTGCAATGAGGGCAGCCGCCCAAACGGTTGTTATCTGCCAGGGGACGAGGTTGAGCCGGCGGTTGGCGGGTTTGTTGGGCCGGATGCCCAGTTCTTCTTCCTCGCTACCGCTCAACCAACCCACCACGTTGAGTAACACGTCGCTGTTGATCCCGCGGCCGCTACTCAAGACAGCATCCGTGGCAAACGCGGCACTGCCGATAGCAACCATGCGCGCCGGGCTCTGCCCCTCACCCTCAGCCTCGGCCTGCTCAAAAGCAATGCCCACGGTTAGCGGTCCGCGCGTGTCGCCCCCCTCGGCATCGAAGCTGACCTCTTCCTGTCGGGGATCGCTCTCCGCCCAACTCTGCTCGCTGGTTTGGAGCAGCGGAGTCGCACGGATGCCTTCTGTCTCGCTGGCGTTGAGCGGTTGCGCCAATGGGTAGAGCGAGACCCCCGCTAGGTCCTCGGTGATGGGATGGTCGCCGTAGTTGCGCACGAGCGCCAGCGCGTTGGCTTGACCGCGGCCGGAGGGGTCAATAATGATGCGCTCGTCTCGTTGCAGGCCCCAATCGGCCAGTAGCAGCCCCAAGCCAGGATCGGTTTGCGGCTGGAACGCCAGCAGCAGGCCACCACCGGCATTGAGGTGGTCGCGCAAGGCGCCCACCGCAGCTTCGCTCAGCGAATTCTGTGGACCCATGAGGGCGACAGTATCCGCTTGCTGCGGCACTCGATCGCCACTGTTGACCTCGTACCCCCGATTTTTGAGCCGGCTGACGGCCTGCGAGACGCTGCGGCGCCCGGATTCTAGCGGGGCCTCGCCATGGCCTTGCAGCAAGTAGACGGACTGCGCCTGATCGCGCTGGATTTTGACGATGGCTTGGGTCAGTTGGGGCTCGGAGAGCTGGGAACCGCGGCCCAGCGTCTGCACCAACTGCCGCCGCTCGCCGTACTCGAGATAGACCTCACCGCGCTGGCTGACCCCAAACTGGCGAACGAGCCGGACCCGCTTTTGGGGATCGACAAATTCGTAGTCAAACTTGTGGCTTTGGCGGTCGTACTTTTGCAGCAACTCGCGCGTATTGCTGCCCGGATTGGCGCTAAAGACCCATACCTTGAGCGGCTTTTGCAGGTTTTGGACGACCCGCTGGGATTGCTCGGCAAGCGTCAGCCGCTGGTTCTGGGTCAGATCGAGGCGGCCGCCATATTGAGCGGCGGCAAAGTTGAGCGCCCCCAAGATCGCCAGCACCGCCAGCGTTGCCACCAAGGCGTTGCCCCCGGCCTGGGTGGAGC
This sequence comes from Cyanobacteria bacterium QS_8_64_29, assembly GCA_003022125.1. NCBI lineage: Bacteria > Bacillati > Cyanobacteriota > Cyanobacteria bacterium QS_8_64_29. The sequence continues at coordinate 51,515 of PXQH01000057.1, forward strand.
GCTGGCCCAAAAAGCGGCCCAGGGCCGCCGCGACCGCGCCCGGGCGGCGCCAAAAGGCGATCCCCACCAATAGGGCGACTGTCCCCACTCCCAGCAAGCTGGCTGCTGTGGGTACCCATTGGCCCGTTACCAGGCCCACCACCAAACCGGCCACTAGCAGTGCCAGGCCTACCAGCGACAGGTACTTGAGCGAGCTGCGGATCGCTTGCATGGGCGCTCCCTAGCGACGCGCAAAGCGCAGAATATCGATGGACTGGGCTGTTAGGAACAGCCCCAGCAGGATGTAGCTAACCAGCATGGCAATGCTGCCAGCACTCACCACCCCCTGCACCAAATCCTGATAGTGCTGCAGCAGCGACAGGTGACTCAGCAAATCCCCCAGCGGCCCGCCCACATTCTGGGCGATGGAATCTGCGACCCAAAGCAGTAGGACTAGGGCAAACGTCCCGATGGCGGCCAGCGTCGTGCTGCTAGTGAGCGAGGAGACAAATAGGCCCAGCGACAGGATGGCGGCCGCCAGCAAAATCAAAGCTGCGTTGGCCAGCAGCGGAATGTGCCAGGGCAGGGGCGGCTCGGCACCTCTGAGCACAACAGCTTGGTAGGCAAACAGCGGCAGGACCATGACCGTAAAAAACGCGATTGCCCCCAAAAGCTTGCCCAGGGCAACCGCCCAATTGGTCACCGGCGAGGTTGCTAGCAGCTCTAGCGTGCCGCGCTTGCGCTCCTCGGTGTAGGTCCCCATCGACAGCACGGGCAGCACGAACAGGATTAGCCCGCCCAGCTGGCGGAGAAATGTGGTTAGGAATTGAGAGGCAACGTCGACCGCTGGGGCATTTGCCCCTTGCTGCTCCAGCTGCGCGGCCCTTTGCAAAACCCCGCCCGGCCCTAGCAGAAGCGTGACGAAAAAATATCCCGCCAGCAGCCAAAAGAGCGTTGCAATGATGTAAGCCAGCGGCGAGGCCAGATAGCCTTGCAGCTCCTTGCGAAAGATGGCAATGACGTTGCCCAGGATGGTGCGCATGGAATCGTTACCCGGTCGCAGTCCCTTCCGCCGTTGCGGGCGCCGTGCTGCCGGTGGCTGGCTCCTGCGTGGTTAGCTGCAAAAAGACATCCTCCAGGCTGGCGCGCGTGCGCCGCATTTCGTAGAGACCGGCACCGGCTTGTACTAGCGCGGCTGCCAGCTCGCGCCCAGGCTCGGCGCCCGCCTCGGCCACTGCGCGCAGCACAGTCCGGTCGCTGGTATCGCCTCGCTCCACTTGCGCCACACCCGCCACGTTGGCCAGCCGGGGTTGCAGCTGCTCGAAGCTGCCGTCGGTTTCGATTTCGTAGCGGGTCCCGCCGGCTAGCCGGGACGTGAGATTGTCCGGGGTATCGGTGGCCACCACTGTACCGGCGTTGATGATGGTGACGCGATCGCAGGTGGTGCTGACCTCAGGCAGGATGTGCGTGGAGAGGATGACGGTGCGATCGCCGGCCAGGGTTTGGATCAGGTTGCGCACGTCGATGATCTGGCGCGGGTCGAGGCCGATGGTGGGCTCGTCCAGGATGATGGCGGGCGGATCGTGAACGATGGCTTGCGCGATACCCACGCGCTGCTGGAACCCGCGCGAGAGCTTGCGGATGAGGACGTTGCGCTTCTCGGCCAGGTTGCAGCGCTCCATCGCCGAGGTAACTTGTTGCGCGCGATTGCGCCCGGGAACGCCTTTGAGCTGGGCCACAAAATGCAAAAAGCCGGCCACCGTCATGTCGTCGTAGAGCGGTGGCGTCTCGGGCAGATAGCCAATGCGGCGGCGCACCTCTAGCGCGGCGCGATGGACGTCGTAGCCGGCGATGCGAGCGGTGCCGCTGGTAGCGGGCAGATAGCCGGCCAGGATGCGCATGGTGGTGGTCTTGCCGGCGCCATTGGGGCCCAGAAACCCCAAAATCTCGCCCTGCTGGGCTGTAAAGCTGACATCGTGCAGGGCGGCCGTCGTGCTGTAAACCTTGCTGAGGCCCTCGACTTCAATCATGGGCGGTGCTGGCTCAGGTACCCAATTGCGGGGCCATTGTACATGCGGAACGTCCGACCGCAAGCTCAGCGGCCCTGTTGCCCGATCAGGCGCGCTCGGTGCCATCCGCCTCCGGAAACTGCTGCTGCCGCACGTCGCTGGCAAAGGCTTGGGCAGCTGCCTCGGCCTGCTGGCGCAGCTGGGCGTAGGCGCGGGCAAACGGCGGCAGCTGCTGCGATAGGCCCAGCAAGTCGCTGGTGACCAGGACTTGACCGTCGCAGCCGGGCCCAGCACCAATGCCGATGGTGGGAATGGCGAGGCGATCGCGGATGCGGCCTGCCAGCGCGCTAGGCAGGTGCTCCAAGACCAGGGCAAACGCCCCGGCCTCGGCCAGGGCGTCGGCTTGTTGCACTAGGTGCTCGGCGCCGGCCTGGGTAGTGCCTTGCTGGCGGTGGCCCAATTGGTGGACCGATTGGGGCGTCAGGCCCAGATGCCCCAGCACGGGAATGCCGATCTCGACCAGGCGCGCCACCGTTTGCGCGATCGCAGGCGTTCCGCCCTCCAATTTGACGGCTTGGACGCCCGCCTCTTTGAGCGCGCGGCCGGCAGCCTGGATGGCTTGTTCGGGGCTGGCCTGATAGCTCAAAAACGGCAGATCACAAACCACCAGCGCGCGCTCGACGCCGCGACGCACGGCCGCCGCATGGTGCAGCATTTCATCCAGGGTGACGGCCAGGGTATTGGGATAGCCCAGGGCGTGGGTCGCGAGCGAATCGCCCACCAAAATCACATCGACCCCGGCGCGATCCAGAATTTGGCCCAGGGTGAAATCCCAAGCGGTGAGCGCGACGATGGGGCGCTGCTGCTGCTTCCACTGCGCTAGCTGCCGGATGGTGACTGCCACGATCGCGTCCTGAGAGCCCTGCGGGCATAATAAAGCAGGGCCTCAACCGAGGTCCCTGCCAGCTGCCGCAGCGGCGGCCCATACCGTTTGGGCGTTGGGCTTAGTAAAGTTCCTCTTCCTGGTGGGTGAGGATGGTGCAATCCGAGGTGGGATAGGCAACGCAAGTTAGCACGTAGCCTGCCTCGATTTGATCGTCGTCCAAAAAGGACTGATCCGATTGATCGATTTCGCCTTCGAGAATCTTGCCGGCGCAAGTGGAGCAGGCACCCGCGCGGCAGGAGTAGGGCAGATCGATGCCTTCTTCCTCGGCAACATCCAGGATGTATTCGTCGTCCGGAACTTCGATCGTTTCGTCTAAGCCTTCGTCTTCGTTGACAACGCGGACGTTGTAAGTTGCCATAACTCGTTGCTCCTCGTTCGCTGTCGGGTTGCCAGGCTGCGTTTTACGCTCGCTGCTTGCAGCAACCCCATCTCTGATATTAGGCAAAATAGGCGCTCGTGTTGGGCAGCATTAGGAATGAGATTCTGGAGGCAAGTTTGGATAAGCCCTTCTTATGCAGTTTGCGCCGTCATTTGGGCTATCTCTTGGCTCGATCGGTCGCCAGAAATACCATCTGGTGGGGCTTCTGCACCCAATATTGATTGGGTTAAGTCTCGGTATTAGCATTAGTTATTTTTATAAAGCAGGTAATGATTCGTCTTTAGAGGGAACGACCGTGGCTTCATTGCTACCTTCGCCGCTCCAGCCGCCCGTTCGCATGGCGCTGGTGGGGACTGGCTTTGCCGCCCAACGCCGGGCCGAAGCGCTGCACGCCGATGCCCGAGCGCGCTTGGTCGCCGTTGCCGGCCACACCCCCGACAATACCCGCGAGCTGGCGCAAGCCTACGGGGCGCGCGTTGCCGAGTCCTGGCAGGCGGCAGTGGCCGATGCCGAGGTTGATGCCATCGGCATCGCGACCGTCAACCGCGACCACGCCCCCATTGCCCGCGCCGCGCTAGAGGCGGGCAAGCACGTGGTGGTGGAGTACCCGCCTGCGCTCGATCCCGACCAAGCCCAGGGGCTGGTTGCCCTGGCGCGGCAGCGGCAGCTGCTGTTGCACGTCGAGCACATCGAGCTGCTGGGCGGGGTCCATCAGGCAGTCCGCCGCTACCTACCCGAAGTTGGCACGCCGGTTTACGCGCGCTACCTCACCCTAGTGGCCCAGCAGCGCACCTCGCGCCCCTGGAGCTACAGCCATAGCCTGTTTGGGTTCCCGTTCAGCGGTGCACTCTCGCGCTTCCACCGCTTGATTGACCTGTTTGGGACGGTCCGGGCAGTCAGCTGTCAGGCCCGCTACTGGCCCAGCGCCGATCCCGATTTTTACAACGCGTGCTTTTGCCACGCCCAGCTGCGCTTTGGCAGCGAGCTCATTGCCGAGGCGGGTTATGGCAAAGGCAATGCCATCGGCACCAGCTGCCGCACCCTGGAGCTGCACGGCACCCAGGGCACGCTGGTTTTTGAAGGCAGCGAGGGCGCGCTCATCCGCAACGGCGATCACATGCCCATCGAGGTTGAGAGCCGCCGCGGCCTGTTCGCGCGCGACACGACGGCGTTTTTGGACGCGCTCGTGGGGCAACAACCGCTCTATCTCAGCCCCGAGCGCAGCTGCTACGCGCTGCAGGTGAGCGATGCCGCCCGCCGCTCCGCCGAAACCGGGCAAACGGTTGCGCTCTAGCGCGCGACCATTGAGCTAGAGACAGCCCGACCGATTCCCCATGACGGCCACCCACTGCGATGGCGCAACCACCGCCGACATTGGCGGCACGCGCCGCACTACCGCTGGTCCTGGCAGGGGCAGCCGCTAGCCGTCGCCTACGAAACCTTGGGCCAAGGCGAGCCGCTGCTGCTGCCGGCGTTCAGCACGGTTGCCTCGCGCGGGGAACTGCGCGGGCTAGCCCAGCGCCTGGCTGCTGGATTTGGCGTCGTGGCGCTCGATTGGCCGGGCTTGGGCGACTCGGATCGCCCGCCGCTGGCCTATACCCCCGAGCTGTACCGGCAGTTCCTGCAGGATTTTGGGCGCGAGGTGCTGGCGGCGCCCGTGCCGGTCGTGGCACCCGGTCAAGCGGCCGGCTACGCCATCGCGCTGGCCGAGCGCCAGCCACCGCTGGCCTCGCAGCTGGTGCTGGTGGCACCCACTTGGCAAGGTCCGCTGGTGGCCATGAGCGGCCAGCGCCGCCGTTGGCACGCGCTCGTCCGCCGCTTGGTGCGGGCGCCCGGGATTGGCAGCGCGCTCTATGGGCTCAACACGCTACCGGCCTTTTTGCGCGCCATGTACGCCGGCCACGTCTACTGCGATCACCAGCAGCTAACGCCAGCCTTCATCCGCGCCAAGCAGCAGATCGCGCGCCAGCCGGGCGCCCGGTTTGCCCCGGCGGCGTTCGTCACCGGCGCCCTGGATCCGGTTGCCGAGTGCAGCGCGGCGCTCGCTCGCCTGCAGCCGCCGCCGTTGCCAACCCTCGTGCTGGTGGCCGAGGATGCCCTGCGCCAGTCCCGGGCGAATATGGAAGCGCTGGCAGCGCTGCCCGAGGTGCAGTCAGCACGCATCCCGGGCGCGCTGGGCGCGCACGAAGAGTTCCCCGAGGCCACCTTTGAGGCCATGCGGGGATTTTTGCCGCTGGCTTAGCGCTTCTGCTCGCCCAGGTTCTGGCGGTTGCGATTGGGAAACCAGCTGGCAATGCCGCGCAGCAACATGCCGGTGCCGGTTGCCATCATCAGCAGCAATCCCAAGCCGTTGAGCAGCACGTAAATGGGCTCCAGGAAGTCCCCCAGGTACTCGCCCTCGTGGATGGTCATCAAAAAGCTGACGCGGTCGTTATCGATGCCGAACCAGTCCTGGCTCAGCCGGTAGGTAATGCCGGTGGCTGCCGTGACCAAAAGCGGCAGCAGCACGATGGGCGCAATGCGGCGGTGGAGCTGGCGCAGCGCGCGCGGGGTCATGGTCGGTGCCGGGTAGGGAACGCCGCGCCCGATCTTAGCGAGCCGTGCCGGTTGCAACCGGCGATCACCGCTGGGGCACCAGGGCAGCCGCAATGCGCTCGCTGGCCATGCGCGCCCCCGAGAGGTTGCGCGCCACCGGCCCCAGCTGCAGGGCCGCCAGACCGCCCATGACATGCAGCTGGCACCCCGGCCAGCGCAGCTGCTCGTCTAGCACCGGCAACCCGCCCACCAGTGGCGCGGGATGGGCCGCGCGGACTCCTTGCAGCAGCGGCAGTTGGGCGGCATCGAAGCTCTCGCCCGTTGCCAGCCAGACGCGGTCCGCGATCCGCTGGCGGCCGTCGCTGCAATGCAGCTGCCAGCGTTGGCCCTGCCAGCGGGCCTCGCTGACCTCACAGGGAGCGGCGATCGCCAGCTGCCGGTCCTGCTGGGCATGCTCCAGCCGGGCCATGACGCCGGGCGGTACCGATCCGCCCCCGCGCGCTTGCGCAATGACGGCCCGCCGCGCTTGCCAATCGGGCTGGGCCCGGAAGGCGCGCAGCCGCTTGGGCCCCAGCCAGCCCGGATCGGTATCGAATTGTCGGACGCGCAGCGCGCGCCGCACTAGCAGCATGACCTGGGCGCCGCGCGCGATCGCGCCCAGGGCCAGCCGGCCGGCCGTTTGCCCGCCGCCCACGATCGCTACGCGCTCGCCGGCTAGCGGCAGCTGGCGCAGATCGAGCTGGTAGGCGTGGCGCAACCGCTCGGGGGGATAGGCAGTTGGGATGCGCCGCACCCACTCGGGCCAGGCCAGGCGTCCGCCGCCTACGGCCAGCACCACCCGGCGGGCCGCGATCACCGCGCCATCGGCCAGGGGCAAGCGGAAGCCGCCCTCAACCGAAACGATATCGCTCACCCAGCCGGCTCGAAGCTGCTGGGCCAACTGCCAGCGACCGATGGCATGCCGGCAAAAATCGTTAAACAGGGCGGTGCTGGGGCGCTGGTAGGGCGCATGCAGCTCGCTGGTGCGGTTGCGGGCGCGGGCAAAGGCGCGCAGCGCCCGCGCCTCCGGGTGGGGATGGTGGACCGAGGGCGATCGCAGCTGCGGAATGCCCAAGGCAGCAAACCGCTGCCGCCACTGCTGCAGCCAATCGCCGCTAGGGTCGAGCGCGACGAGCTGATTGCGATCCACCCCTGGCTCGCACAGCAAGCGCAGGGTTAGGGTCAGCGCGTGCGGCCCAGCCCCCACAATGGCAATGTCAGTCTGGCGTGGCGCGGCAGGCATGCAAGCCGGCGCAGCGGCTAGCGCTCGACGAGCTCAGCCTTCATGCCCTGGTCCTGCAGCTTTTGCAGCAGGGCTTGGGCGTTGCTTTTGCTTTGGAACGCCCCCGCCTGCATGGCCGGTTTGCCTTGGTGGGTGGTGCTAAAGGCCTCGGGGGCTAGCGATTTTAGCTGCGATTTTTGCTGGGCCCCCTCGGGCATGACGATGACCTCGTAGGCCGTGCTGGCCGAGCCGCCGCCGCTATTGCCCTGGGGGATGGCGGTATCCGGGACCGGCACGGGCTCGCGCTTGGGAGCGCTACCGTCCTCCAGGTTGTCGACTAGCTGCGCTAGGGACCGATCAGAATTGCCTGTGTCCTTGGCGCTCGAGCTGGGTGGCGAAGGCAGCCGGCTCGAGCGGGAAGCAACTTGGCGAGCCCCGTCTGAGCTACTTTCAGTGCTTTCGGCGTTGGCTGAGGACGGCGATGCCTCCGACTGGGAGGCTGCTTGGCGATCGCTTGCCGAACTCGCTTTAGAGCCTTCTTGCGAGCCTTTGCCCGTTGAGGCTGCCTCATCCGAGTCGGCATCGGCCTGCCAGGTCAGGACCTTCTCGTCGCTCGGGTCGCTGTCCTCGGCCGGTGCTCCATCAGAAGAGGCTGCAGCCGAACTGGCTCCCTCAAGCGATGCCGTTCGGGTGCCATCGCTACGCATGGGCGCCGGTTGGGGATGGGCCAAATAAAAGTGCCCGAGCGTTTCCCCCTGATAGGTGCGCTTGGCAAAGCGCCACTGCTCGTCAAGAAAGATTTTGAGGTAGCCCTCGCCTAGGCCGCGGGTGCTGCCAATGTGGATGGGTTGGCGATCCGCGCTGCGCGGATCGGCCATCAGGTGCAGTGCCCCATCCCGCCGGACGATCTCCAGTAGGTATTTTTGACCCAGATCGGTGCCGTTGCGCCGGAGGGAGTAGCCGTTGCTATCGGTGGCGCGCCCGCAAATGCCGCTAAAGTCAAACTCATTAAGTAGCGGCTTGACGCGAACGGGTGGGCTATCGGGCGAGCCCTGGGTCGCCCAGCACTGGCGCTTGTCGCTTTGCTGCTCCAGGATAATTAGGCTGTACTTGTCTTTGTTTTTGCCGTAGGGCTCTGCAATGGCAATTACTTGACTGCGCTGGAGCTTTTGGGCGCCAAAGTCGGGGCCGGCTGCCTGCGTGGGGCCTGCTAGGGCCAGGGCAGAACCAGCCGCCGTGACAAGGGCCGCCAGCCGGCGGGGGTGTAGCGCCTGCATCCCAATCCCCTCACGTGCGGTCGCCATTATTCCATCTAGAAGGATTTTGCCCCATCGAGTTCCTACGTGTCAGGGCGATTGGTCCCCACTGCTGGCTAGCGCGATTGGCCGAGCGATTCTGTTTGGCGAGGCGGCACGAGCTGGGGCAGCAACAACCCCGAGCGGCGCCGGTAGGCCTCAAACCCTTCGTAGCGCGCGAGGGAGCGATCCTTTTGCCGCATGTTGGGCAGCCAAAGGCCAGCGATGGTACCCGCCAGGATGAGATAGGGCAGCCAATGGTTGGCCAGCATGGCAAAGCTGAGGTAGATGAGTAGCTCGCCCAAATAATTGAGGTTGCGCGTGCGGGCGAATAGGCCTTGTTGGACCAGCCCGGACCGGTACTGGAGGCTGTAGTACTTTTGGGCGTCGCTGGCAAAGTGCAGAAACACGCCTATTAGGTTGAGGGCCACAGCCAGCGCTAGCAACCATGGCGGCAGATCGACCCCGCGGCCGGTCAGCAGGTAGGGCGCCACCCAGTAAAGCGACAGAATGACCAGCGCGATCGCGGCCGCTCCTGGCACCACCGATTGGTTCCAGCGCTTGTCGGGATAAATCGCGTCTTTGAGCACCCAGAGGATGCCGTAGGTGCCGTGCAGGGCCAGATAAATCCAGGCTGTCGGGGTGAAACAGTTGTAGGCCACCATTAGGGCCGCGACAACAATAAACGTGACGCCTTTGTGCGCATCAATGAGGTATCTGACTTTCATGGCGATCGCGGCTAGGACTGCGTTGGCTGCTGCTCTTGCAAGATGCGATCCAGCAACAGTTGCATCACCTGCTGCTGCAGTTGCGAGTCGT
>PXQH01000058.1 GCA_003022125.1 Cyanobacteria bacterium QS_8_64_29
CCGGTCGTCCGGTGCTCGGCTTGGGCATCAGTGGCTGCAAGCGGTTCCACTCCCAATCGGATAGGTCAGATTCGCTCATGCGGCCCACTTTAGACCGCTCTACCTACTTTACGAACACGCCCTACTCCGCTGGCGCGAACCCGAGCAACCGCTCGATCCGGCCGCGGAACAATGGGACCAGAATCAGGGTCGGGATAGCGCCGAGGATAATACCGTGCGTCACAGTGTTGCCGCCCGCGCTGCGCAGGGCAACGTTGAAGGCTTCACCGTCAAGGAGCAGCAATGCCGCCCCCTCAAAGGCTGCTTGGACCAGTGCCCCAATGATGGTGCCGACGGTGATTTTGAACCATTTGCCGGGCTGGTTGGCAAAGAACATACCGGCGACAAAAAAGCCCACGACATAGCCGACAAACCCAAATGGATCGTCGAGCTCGTAGCCTTCCAAGATATCCAGAAAGCCCTCGCCTAGCGCGGCACCAAGCCCGAGGGCTAGGGTGGGTGAGCCAAAGGGCAGCAGCGCAATTAGCAGATAGACCAAAAAGAAGGGCTTCCAGTCAATGTCAACCGGGATTTCGCCAAAGCGCTCGGTAACGATCAGTCCCAGGGCAAACAGCACGGCCGAGATGGCGGCGATTGCAACGAGTTTTGGGCCGGGAACGTTCCACATGATTCCGTACCTCCCCATCTAGTTAGGCGTCCGCGTTGAAGCCTGTCGCGACGAGTTGCCCGCCAAGCCAGCAGCCCTTCGCGGGAGCATCCACTAGGAAACTATCAGTTTGCCATCCAACGAGCGTTAAATATTGGTAAAAATGTCGTTAAATCCAAGTAATTGATGGCGTTTACGAAGCGCTTGCCTGCTGGTTCGCGCGCTGGCTTAATCGCGCCCCGTTGTACCAATTTGAGCAGCGTCTAGTGCATAACCCACGAGAATTGGTATTGCACTCAATTCAAGCCGCCAATACGAGGCAATCGAGCCGATCCATTACTGTCCGCTATATTTAACCAATTCTTAAATATTTTTTTGCCTATCGTTAAATCGGTAGAAGCTGCATTCTTGGTAGGGTCTTCTTCCGTCAAGCCACCTTTTGATGAGAGGAGAAGATAGGGATGGCTCTATCGCGTCGCAAGTTTTTTGCCCTAACCAGTGCGACCGCGGCGGGCACGGTGCTGAGCGCCTCCGCCCTGCGGAACCTGCATGCCAAAACTCTGACCGGCCAAGCGCAACAGTCCGCGGGCTTTGGCCCCCTCCAGCCGGATCCCAACGGCCTGTTCGATTTGCCGCACGGGTTCCAGTACCGGGCGTTTTCCCAGCGGGGCGAGACCATGAACGATGGCACTACTGTCCCAGACGACCACGACGGCATGGCCTCGTTCGATGGCGGCCGCGGCCGCAGCATCTTGGTTCGCAATCACGAACTCGATTCCCCTGACGAGCAAAACGAGTCCTTTGGCACCAACCCCAGCATTCCGGCCTACGATCCGGGCGCTATCAGCGGAACGAGCACGCTGTCCGTGGGCCCCGATCGCCGCTTGATCGAGCACCGGCGCTCGCTCGCCGGTACTGAAAGAAACTGCGCCGGCGGGCCCGTCAGCGTCAACTCGCGCTCCTCGCTTGGCTCCTGGCTGAGCGGTGAGGAAACGATCGCGCTGCCCGCTTCAGACAACCCGTTGCAAAAGCGGCACGGTTACGTCTTTGAAGTCCCGGCCGATTCGCCCAGCGATGCCGTGCCCCTAACCGCCATGGGTCGCTTCCTGCACGAAGCGGTGGCAGAAGACCCCGAAACGGGCTATCTCTACGAGACCAACGACGACTTTTTCGAGCTAGGCCTGTTCTACCGCTTCCGCCCCAATCGCAAGGGCGACCTGCGCCAGGGGGGCATGTTGGAGGCGCTGGTTGTCAAGGGCATGCCCGGCGTGGATACCAGCAACAACAACCAAAACACCATCCCGGTCAACAAGAAAATGCCGGTGGAGTGGATCCAGGTCCCCGAGCCGGATCCGCAAGACAATCTCCAAGACAGCGGCTCCAACCAACAGCGCAAAATCCAGCACCAGCAGCTCTCGGGCGGTCGCAAGGTGCGCGAGGTTGCGGCGCTGTTCAACCGCACGGAAGGTTGCTGGTACGACGGCGAAGGCGGCGTCGTATTTACGGCCACCGACGCCGGCCCCAACGAACTGGGCCAAGTCTGGCGCCTCGACCTCCGCAATCAGACGCTCGAGCTGCTGGCCGAGCCCCGCGACCCCAACGTGCTGCAGAGCCCCGATAACATCACCGTTACCCCATGGGGCGATCTGCTGATCTGTGAAGACGGCGATGGCGTCGATCGCCTGGTGGGCGTAACGCCCGAAGGCGAGTTCTACGTCTTCGGCCGCAACGCGCGCAACAACGCCGAGATTGCGGGCGCCAACTTCTCGCCCGATGGGCGAACGCTGTTTATCAATGCCCCACTGTCCAATCCGGGCACGACGCTGGCCATTTGGGGGCCTTGGGACAAACAGAACCGGCGCCACGCTTCCTAGCGGCGACTCAACTGCCGCGCCTGTGGGGCGCGGCAGCCGCCGATTGGCCGTTCGGTGCCGGCGCTCGGCACCGGACTGCTGGGTTGGTGTGGGGGAGCTGACAGTGCCTTCGCGCTGCCGCATTGAAGGAGGCAACGGCCATGCCGCCCAAAGCTCTGCTAGCGCTAGCACTTGCCCTGCCGCTGATACCAATTTGAGCAGTAGATGCACGTTTTCAAAGAATATGATTCCCATATTGAGGGAGTTTTGGAGGTCGAAATCTCGTGCACAAGCCACGAGAATTGGTATGAGTGCCCCATTGGTCTGGGGGATGCCTGCCCGCGCCGGGCGGTGGGATGAAGAGGCCTTCGAGCGCCGCCAAAGCTGCAATCGCAATGCCGCGGCTCAGAGCCAGCCTGGCGCGCAGCGTAGCGATCGCCGCCGGGCCCTCTCGCAAGGGGGCTCTCGCATTCCGCAGGGGGCAGCCATTACCGTCCAGTTCTGCTCCAACGTCAAATTTAACTACGAGCAGGGCGCCAGCTTTCCCATTACCCTGGCGCTCGCGCGGCCCATCACGGACCGCCAAGGGAACGTGGTGGCGCCAGTCAACTCGCTGGTGCGAGCGCGCGTCGAGCCCCAAGAGGAAGAAACCCAGGTCAAGCCCAAAGCGCTTGTGGTGGGCGGGCGCTACATTCCGCTCAAAACGGAGGCGGTTTCAGTCCCGGCCCTGACCGACAATCGCAACCGTTTCCGCGCTCGGACGGTGCGCACCGGTCGCGGCCAGCGCGGCGTGGGCTTTCGCGTGGCCAATAACATTGATGACTGGTTGCTCAATCGTGCTAGTCCCTTGGTTTTCCCGGGCAAGCAGAACAATACCGACGACTTTTTGGGGCTGGGCCTGGCGGTCGCGACTGGGGTTTTCCAGGGCCTGAACGAGCCCGACCCACCCGACCCCGAGGAGCAAAAGGTGATGAAGGTGCGCGAGGGCATCCAGCTCATTTTTCCGTTGCGCCAGGCCGCCCGCGTTCCGGCGACGGCCGCGCGCAACAACCCCTACTTTGACGAGCGCCAGCCAGCGCCCGCTTGCCAGACCAACCGCTCGGCGGAGCGCGATCGGCGCCAGTTCAATGGGGGCACCAACCAGTTCAACAATCGCTCCAATGGGAGCTCGCGCAACGGCAGCAGCTCTAGCGGCCGGTTCAACGAACCCGAGCCCGATTGAACCTGCCCCTAAATCCAGCTGGAGAACCACATGCGCTCCTGATAGCCCGGCATGGAGAGCGGCAAGCCGTAGTGCACCGGCAACCAAAAGGCAAACGCGGCCAAGGCCAGCCCCAGCACGGCCAGGCTTGCGCTGCGCGGCACCTGCTGCCGGCTCCACCAGCCGCGCTCCAGGCCCCACGCCAAGGCGATAAGGGCCAAGGCGTAGGCTTCCAAGTAGTGGTAGATAAAGGTGCAGCGCCCCACCGCCGCCCAGGGCAGCCAGTTGGCAGCGTAGCCGGCTAGTAGGAACAGCGTGATCGCGCTGGAGGCGGGCGCGCGGGCGCCCCATCGGCCGAGCGCGACTGGCAGCAGTCCCGCCACTGTCACTGTCGAGGCCCACCACAGGACTGGGTTGCCCATGGCATGAACCGCGCGCACGCTTGCTTCCTGCTTTTGGTAGGCATAGGCCACCGGGCGCACCATGAGCGGCCAGCTATACCAGCGCGAGCAGTAGGGGTGCACTTGCGACCCGCGCTCGACCTGCTGGTGGTAATTCCAAATCCGCGCGTGCACGTCCCCAAACCCCAGTTGGGGGTTCATGGCTAAGTGCGGGGTCCACAGCAGGCTATAAGTCAGCAGCGGCACGAGCCCCAGATACCCCGCGATCGCGGCAGGGCGCAGCCGCGCCCACTGCTGCAGCAGCTCGGGAAGCTGGCCCGGCTGCTGCCAGCGCAGGTACCGTGCCAGCCCCCAGAACGCCACCAAGCCCAGGACAAACCCCAGGCCGTTCCACTTGGTGGCGATCGCGGCGCCCAGGCACAGGCCGGCTAGCGCCAGCTCCCAGCGGCATCCACCGTGGCGCAGGGCGCGCAGCCCCAGCCACTGCGCCAACAGGCCAAACAGAACGATGTAGGTATTGCTGAGGGCATAGCGCGACTCCACCAAAAACAACCCATCGGTTGCCAGAAACAGCCCGGCGAGCAGCGCGCAGCCGCGGCGCTGCGTCAGCTGGTACGCCACGCCGCTGGCCGCAAGCGGTACCAGCGAACCAGCCAGCGCATTGGCAAAGCGCAGGCCGAAGGTGGGGCGCGCCACGCCGTCAATGGCGACCGTTAACTCCTGAGCGATGGGCAAGCGCTCGCTCAGCCACAGCCCCCCAGCTATGAGGTACTGGCTCAGCGGCGGATGGACGTTGAAAAACGGCGTGCCCGTTAAATAGTTATGGGCAAACTGGGCGTAGTAAACTTCATCAAAAACGAGGCACTCGGGCTGCGCGAGGTGCCAGAAGCGCAAGCCCAGCGCAAGCAGCGCTACTGCAGCCAGCGCCCAGCGGAACTCGGCCTGGCGCGTCCCCCTGAAACGAGCGAAGCTAACGCGCCAGCCCATCCTGCTGAGCTAGAAAAATTAGCGAGTGTGGGGCTTAGCGCCGCTTTTTGCGCCGCGCCGCAGCTTTGCGCTTGCGCTTGTCAGCGGGGGTTTCGTGAAAGCGGCGGCGCTTGATGTCGGCAAAAACGCCGGCTTTGGAGACTTGCCGCTTGAAGCGGCGCAGCGCCGATTCGATGTTTTCGTTCTGACCGACAACCACTTGTGTCATAAGCTCCCTCTTTAGCTAGCAACGGTAGGCAGACCATTGAGCCTAACATGCCGATAAGGCTCGTTCTCTCAATCTAACAACCTGGCAGGCTTAAGGCCGCGCCCAGACGATCAGCAGCGAGAAGTAGCTCAACTGCAGCTGGCGGCGCTCGCGCAGGTCGCAGTAGAGGCGCTGCTGGGGCCAGCCAACGCGCTCGATGGCGCAGCTGCGCGCCAGTAGCTGCTTGGCTTGCAACGCGTCCCAGAGCTGGGGATAAACCGAGCCAGCTTTGAGCAGCACGAGCGTATCCGCCCACGCTAGGGCAGCCTCCAGGCGATCTGGGGCGTACAGTGCCGGGAGCACGGCCAAGCAGCGATCGCCTTCCACCAACGGTTCCCCAGTCGCCGCGGCCGCTGCCAGCGGCGAGCACACGCCGGGCACGGCCTCCACGCTCGCCTGGGGGTAGTGCTGCTGCAAGGTGGCAGCCAGGTAGGCAAAGGTGCTGTAGAAGCCCACATCGCCTTCGCAGGCAAAGGCCACGCTCTGCCCGCGCTGCAGGGGCTGCCAGACGCGCTCGGCGGCGGCCCGCCAGGCACGATTGAGAACGTCGCTGGCGCGCACGTAGGGAAAGTGAAGCGGCAGCTGCTGTTGCTCGGGCGCCAGCCAGGGGGCCACAATCTGCTGCGCCATGCCCGGCTTGCCCCCCACCCGGGCCGGAAAGGCGACGACGTCGGCCTGTTGCAGGCGGCGCAATCCCTTGAGCGAGATCAGCTCCGGATCGCCGGGCCCCACGCTAATGCCGTAGAGAGTGCCCGCTCGCACGGTACGCTAAGCAGCAGCGATCGCATGCCCGATGCCACATCCGACCGTCATTTTACCGGGGTACTTGGCCGGGGCCCGGCCCTACCGGCCGCTCGAGGCCGTGCTAGCGCAACAAGGCTACCCGGCGGCCACCGTGCCGCTGGCGCGCCGGAGCTGGCTGCCCACGCTGGGCGGCCGCTCGATGGTGCCCATCCTGCGGCAGCTCCATCGGACCGTGCAGCAGGTGTTGCAGCGGCACCAGGCCTCGCAGGTCAACCTCATCGGTCATTCGGCCGGCGGCTGGATCGCGCGCATCTATTTAGGCCATGCCCCCTACGACATTCACGGCGATGTTAGCGGCAATGCGGCCGTTTGGGGCGCGCATCCGCAGGTGGCCACGCTGGTGACGCTGGGAACGCCCCACGCCAGCCGCGAGCGCTGGACCCGGCGCAACCTGGATTTTGTCGAGCGGCACTATCCGGGGGCGTTCTACCCCAACGTGCGCTACGTCTGCGCGGCCGGGCGCGCCGTCTACGGCCGGCGGCCCCGCCACTGGCTGGCCTACAACAGCTACAAGCTCACCGGCGGCGACGGCAACTGCTGGGGTGATGGCATCACACCCGTGGCCTCGGCACACCTGAGCGGCGCTACCAACCTGACCCTCGAGGGCATTTGGCACTCGCCGCGATCGCCGGGGCCGTGGTACGGCTCGCCCCAGGCGCGGCAGGCGTGGCTGCCCTACCTGCAATAGCGGGCCCGTTCAGGTTCTTGCGGGCACTGAGAAGGCAGCGACGGGCACGTTGCGCGCCAAGACCCTGACCCGCTGAGCCAGCCGCAGGCGCCTGACCGGCCGCTCGATGGCGACGCTGGCCGCCGAGACAGCCTCGGCGGTTTGGCGATCCGGGCAGCGAATCTGCAGGACGCCCCAGCGGCGGCGCACCGTGCAGTAAGCCAGCGGTTGCACCCGCGCCAGCTCGGCGGGGTCTTCGCGGTAGTAATCCCAAATAAGCTGCACCAGCTGTGACGGTCGCTTCATGGCCGACTCTCCAACCGCACCTGATGGGACCCTCTACCTTCATCAGAGCCCACAGATTAGCGGTTGGGGCCAGCGCGCAAGAATGCTTAACGCTAGCCGCACAGCGAGCGGGCCAAATCCAGGTCAAAATACGGGCGATCACCGGCATCGCCCGCCAGCGGGCGAAACGGCCGGCCGGGGTCACCCAGGCAATCGAGCACTAGGGCCGCCTCGCTAAAATCCTGCGCCTGAGTGTAGGCATTGACCGTCACCACCGTGGGGCTGCCCGCCGCAACGGCGGCGCGCAGCCCCGAGCGCGAATCTTCAAAGGCCAAGCACTCGTGCGGCGAGAGCCCCATCTCGCGCAGCAAGTAGTGATAGACCTCGGGGTCGGGTTTTTTCTGGGCCACTACCTCGCCGGTTGCGAGTTGCTCGAACCAATCCGGGTGGGCAGTTTGGAGGGTGCTCTCGAGCAACGCCATGACGTTGGGCCGGGCACTGGTGGTGGCGATCGCCAGGCGGAGTCCGGCCTGATGGGCCTGCTGCAACAACCGCTCGACGCCGGGGCGAAGCGGGATCTGGCCCTGGCGCAGCAGCTGCTGGTAGTGCTGGGTCTTGGCGCGGTGCAGCTCGGCGGCGAATTCTGCCAGCGGCTTGGGCGGCTCCCAGTTGGGGTGCTGGTGGGTGACGTAGTGTTGGATGCGCTCCTTGCCACCGGGCACGGCCAGCAGCTCGCCGTAGCGCTCCACCGACCAATCCCAGTCTAGGCCGGCATCGGCAAAGGCGCGGTTGAAGGCCACGCGATGGCCGTCGCGCTCGGTGTCGGCCAGGGTGCCATCGACATCGAACAGGAGCGCGCGCAGCTGGCTCATGGCGGGATCGCTTGCAACAGGCTTCCCCCCTAATTCTAGGGGTACGGTTACTCATCGCGCAGCAGCCAGAAGCCGCTGTCGGTTTTGCCCGAGTCATCCGGCTGCACCAGCAGAAAGTGCAGGCCCTGCGCCGCTTGCTTGCGCTGCTCGTAGGTTTGGGCTGCCTGGGCAACGTCGGCATCGTCAAAGGTGGCAAAGACCCAGCGATCAGCCAAGCCAGCCTCCAGGACTAAGCCGCCCGAGCGGCCCGCCTCGGTGGGGATGTGGTTGAGGGTAACCGGTTGGGCCTCGGCCAGCCACTGCGCCAGCTGCATGGCTTGGCGCCCGCCGTAGACGATCGCGCCGGGCACTGGCGCAGTCGAGGCGATGCCCAGCTCAAGCGGCAGCAGCGCCTCGGGCATCTGGCAGATGGGGATGGGGCGCTCGCGAAAGTTGGCCAGATCGCCGGCCGGTAGGCTGGCAAAGCGCCACTGCTCGCCCCAGATGGCTTCCGGGAGCGGCTGCGGCGGCGGGCGATCCAGCTGGGTGAGATCGCGCGGCTCGCCGGTGTAGTTGGCGGCGCGGGGATAGCGCGCGGCGCGCCGTTGCAGCTCCTGCTTGAGCGCCCGCGTGCGGCGCGTGGGCTCTACTGTGGCCCCTACCTGGGGCGCCACGGTCTGGAACAGGCTCACGGCCTGGGGGCGAAACACCCGCACCCGCTCGGGGGGCTCGTGCTGGGCGGCTGCTTGCAGCTGCGATCGCAGCCAGGCGGCGCTGGCTTGGGCCTGCGGGCACTGGGCTTCATAAATAACGCCGTCGCCAGCGCGGCACACCAGCAGTTCCCACAGCGGCTCCCCGCTATCCGCCTGCAGCGGACGGCGGTAAAAATCGGCTTCCCAGACGGCCATGGGCTTGCCAGGGGGGCGGCGCCTTTAACCTAGCAGCCCCCGCGCCGCGATCGCTGCTAGGCTACTCGCGGGAGCAGCGGCAGGCAGGCGGCATGGATCCCTCGCTTTCGCAATTCGGGCGTGAGATGGCCCAGCTCACCGGGGTGCGGGCCATCATGAAAGACATCATCGAGACCCTGCGCTCGGGGGGCGGGCGCGATTGGATCGACCTGAGCGCTGGCAATCCGGTCATTCTGCCCGAGCTGGAGCAGCTCTGGCGCGACTGCACCGCCGAGCTCACGGCCAGCTCGGCCTATGGTGAGGCGGTTTGCCGCTACGGCGCCTCCCAGGGCTACGAGCCACTGATCGAGGCCATCGTCGAGGATTTCAACCGCCGCTACGGCTGCAACCTCAGTGATCGCAACGTGCTGATCGCGCCAGGGTCGCAGGCACTCTATTTTTATGCGGCCAACGCCTTTGGCGGCTACGACGCCGACGGCCGGCTCAAACCCGTGCTGCTGCCGCTGAGCCCCGAATACACCGGCTACGAAGGGGTCAGCCTATATAAGGAGGTGCTGCAGGCGCAGGCGCCGGGGCTGGAGGTGGATGAAGCGGCCCACCGCTTCAAGTACCGCCCGGATCTGGACGGGCTGCCACTGGACGAGCAGACCGGCTGCCTGATGCTCTCGCGGCCCTGCAACCCCAGCGGGAACGTGCTCTCGGCGGACGAGCTGGCGCAGCTGGCGGATCGGGCGGCGGCCTACAACGTACCGGTGGTGGTCGATGCTGCCTATGCCTCGCCCTATCCGGGGCTGGACTACGAGCCGGCCCCGCCGCTGTTGCGCGACAACATCATCCACTGCCTGAGCCTCTCCAAGGCCGGTTTGCCGGGCGAGCGCGTGGGCATTGCCATCGGCCATCCCGACCTCATCCAAATCCTGGAGTCGTTCCAGACCAACCTGTGCATCCACTCGTCCCGCTACGGCCAGGCCATTGCCGCGCGCGCGATCACCTCGGGGCACTTGGGCGAGGTCTGCGAGCAAGTAGTGCGCCCGCACTACCGCCGCAAGTTCGAGCTGCTGGCCCAAACCCTGGATGCCACCATGCCCGATAGCATCCCCTGGTTCCTGCACCGCGGCGAGGGAGCGATTTTTGGCTGGCTGTGGTTCCGCGATTTGCCCGTTAGCGACTGGGACCTCTATCAGGAACTCAAAGCCGCCGATGTTATTGCCGTGCCCGGCAGCTCCTTTTTCCCAGGGTTGCGCCAGGCCTGGTCGCACAAGCAGCAGTGCGTGCGCGTGAGCTTGACCGCCAGCGAGGCCGACATCGAGCGGGGGACGCAGCGCCTGGCCGAGACCCTGCAGCGCGTCTATCGGCCGTCGGTGGCCCGCAGTACCCGGTAGCCCGAGCCGAGCGCGAGCCAGCATGCGCGAGCGCGACTGGTTGCGAATCGGCAAGGTAGTGGCGCCCCAGGGGCTCAAGGGCGAGCTGCGGGTTTATCCGCACTCGGATTTTCCCGAGCGCTTCCGCACGCCGGGAACGCGCTGGTTGCAGCTCCCCGGCGGCGACGAGCCCCACCCAGTGGAGCTGGAGTGGGGCCGCCCGCTGCCGGGCAAGGGGCTCTACGCCGTCAAGCTAGCCAGCATTGCCGATCGCGATGCGGCCGAGGCCGCGCGCGGGAGCAAGCTGCTGGTGCCGGCGGGCCATCGCCCCGAGCTAGCCGAAGGGGAGCACCACGTGGCCGATTTGGTGGGGCTGCGCGTCCGGCACCACCGCACGGGCGAGATGCTGGGCACCGTGACCGATTTTTTTGTGGTGGGGAACGAGCTGCTGCAGGTGCGCCTGGCGCAGCCGGCGGCCACCGTGCAGCGCGCCCAGCCCACCCGCACGGTGCTGGTGCCCTTTGTGCGCGCGATCGTACCCACCGTGGATGCGGCCGGGGGCTATTTGACTGTGGATCCGCCACCGGGGCTGCTGGATGCCGACTGGGGCTAGCGCCCGCACTAATACTACAGCCGCAGATCGGGAATCGGCCATCCATCTTGGCAATATACGACTACTGGAGTTGGGGAATCTCAACGGGCCAGCAGAGGCAACATCGCTTTACCGGTAGTTCCAGGTGCAAACCGCGGCTGTAGTACTAGGCATCCAAGCGGGCGTTGAGCGGCAAGAACGCGGTCAGGACTTCGCCTTGTACCGAGTGCTGCCGGACGGTGAGCTTGCCGCCCAAGGCCTGGAACAAGGTTTTGGCAACTTCTAGACTAAGGCTGAGGTCACCCGTTTCGGGGTGGAAGGTCAGCACCTGGCCCACGGATTGCTGCCGGTTGCCCGAGCGGCTCGCGGCTGCAGGTGCTGTCTCGGCTACTGGCGCTGGGGTCAGTAGCTGCAGCTTCAGCTGGCTTCCGGCAGTGACAATACAGAGGCGAACGCTGGCACCATCAGGCAGGCGGCCCATGGCCGCATCCATCAAGCCTGTCAGGGCCCGGTCGAGCAGTGCCGGCTCGGTCACGACCTGCGGCAGCATCTCGGGCTGCGATACCTCCAGGGCAATATTGCGGCGCTGGGCGCGCTCTTGCCAGCGCGGAATGCCGTCTTGGAGAAGCTGCTCCAGCGCAACTGGGGCGAGCTGGAGGGACCAGCGCGCGCGCTCGGGGCGCTCGCACTCGGCAGCTTGGAAGATTAGCTCCATGTGGTCGATGCGATCGCTGCATTCGCGATCGATGGCGCGCACGCGCTCGCGCGCGCCATCGCCCACGTCCTGGCGTTTGAGCAGCAGCCGGGCGAGCGTGCGAATCGTGGTCAGCGGCGTTCGAATCTCGTGAGTGAGCGCTTGCAACAGTTCGGTTTCGCTCGCGCCCGCAGCCGCCTCATTTGCGGCTTGGCGGCGGTGCAAGCCAGGCGAGGTCCCATCGCTCGCTCGCAGCGGGATGACCCGCGAGCGCTGGCGGCGGGGCGTTCCCCCTTTGGAACGCGCCTCTGGGGATGGGGGCTCGGGGAGGTTGGCTAGCAGCTGGCGGCTGAACTGCGCAACCGTGCGGTAGTGAGGGCAAGGGGGCTCAAAGCGCTCCCCCAGCGCTATCAACTGCTGGCCCCGCTCGACCGGTAGGGCTCGCAAGCGCAATTGCAACGTTGCCCAAGCTTGCTGCACCAGCTCAGGGTCAAAGGAAAAGCGGAAAGCGGCCGTTTCGACCTGGGTCTGCGCCAGGGTCATGACCAGGCCAAACTGGCGCGTTAGCACCAGGCAGAACCGCTCGCCGGCCAGCGGATCCTGGGGGGGCAGCGGCAGCTCCCGATCGCCACCGTCGCACTGCCAGGGGTCTGATGGGGGACAGGCGGGCAACTGTCGCTGGTTCCGCGCGGCCGCATCGCGACACGCTGGCGTTAGCATCCGCGTGACAACCGATGCCGGCAGCGATCGTCGATCGACGGCCGGCACCGGCCCCGATAGAACCACTCCCTGCCAGGTATCGGCTGCAGCCGGCTCCGCTTGGCCGGCCAGCAGGCGCTCTAGCGCGACAGTAGCGCCCCACCACTGCCGCTGGGCTTCCGAGCTGCTGCGTTCGCCGCAGGTGCCCTCGGCATCTGCTTCGGCTGCCAAGAGGTTGTCTAACGTTGGCCATCCCTCGACCGACATTAATGACAACCTCCCCCAAGCGTGCTGTTGCTGCTACCGCGATGCTACCCAGTGGCGAGCCACGGCTAAATAGGGAAAACCGAACCTGCGCCGTTCGCTGCTAGGGGCGCGAGCCGCGAATGCTAGTATAGAGTGCTACTCAAAACGCACATCCAGGCATTCGGGTGTTTCGGCAGCGAAATCCCCCTGGATGGAGGTCAAACCCGAATCAAGAGCAGTCAGTTATGCCAGTCGTTTCGCTACAAGAATTACTCGAATCGGGCGTTCATTTTGGGCACCAGACGCGCCGCTGGCACCCCAAGATGGCGCCCTACATCTACACCTCCCGCAACGGGATCCACATCATCGATCTGGTGCAGACAGCCCAGTACATGGAAGAGGCGTACGAGTACGTTCGCCAAGCCGCCAGCAATGACACCAAATTCCTGTTTGTGGGCACCAAGCGGCAGGCAGCCGGCATTATTGCCCAAGAAGCCGAACGTTGCGGTGCCTTCTACGTCAACCAGCGTTGGTTGGGCGGCATGCTCACCAACTGGGAAACCATTCGCACCCGCGTCGAGCGCCTCAAAGAACTCGAGCGCTTGGAAGAAAGCGGCAACCTGGAGCGGCGGCCGAAGAAAGAAGCAGCCGTGCTGCGGCGCGAGCTTTTCAAGTTGCAAAAGTATCTAGGCGGCATCAAACTAATGCGCCGCCTGCCCGATGCCGTCATCCTGGTCGATCAAAAGCGCGAGCACAATGCCGTTAACGAATGCCGCCGGTTGGGCATTCCCATCGTTTCGCTGCTGGATACCAACTGCGATCCGGAGCTAAGCGATCTGCCCATTCCGGCCAACGATGATGCCATTCGCTCCATCCGCTTGATCCTGGGGCGGCTGGCCGATGCCATCTACGAGGGGCGCCACGGCCAATCGGTCAGCAGCGAGGAGTACGCCGCATTCGCTCAGGGCATGGGCGAGGCCGAGGCAAGCCCACCCCCCGAGGAGAGCGAGCAGGCGCAAGCACAGGAAAGCGTCCCGGCCGGCGGCGCGGAAGCCTGAGCGCCCCCCAATCCCGATCGCGGCGCTCGCGCCGGCCGGCCCAGTGCTACATTGGGAGGCTGAGGCGCGAGTGCTTAGCGGCTGAGGCAGTCCGAGTTAAGGGAGCAAGATGGCAGAAATTTCCTCACAACAGGTCAAGGAACTGCGCGAGAAAACCGGCGCCGGCATGATGGATTGCAAGCAGGCGCTGCAGGAAAGCGATGGCGATCTGAGCAAAGCCAGCGAGTGGCTGCGGCAAAAGGGCATCGCCACCGCCGATAAAAAATCCGGCCGGGCAGCCGCTGAGGGCATTATCGACAGCTACATTCACACCGGCGCCAAAATCGGCGTTCTGGTCGAAGTCAATTGCGAGACGGACTTTGTCGCCCGGCGTCAGGAGTTCCAATCGCTCGTGCGCGATATTGCCATGCAAATCGCGGCCTATCCCAACGTCGCCTACATCCGCAAGGAGGACATTCCAGAGACCATCGTTCAACGAGAGCGCGAGATCGAGATGGGTCGGGAAGACATGCAAAGCAAGCCCGACCATATCAAAGAGCAGATCGTGCAGGGGCGCCTCGACAAGCGCTTGCAAGAGCTATGCTTGCTCGAGCAGCCCTACGTCCGCGACCAAAGCACTACCGTAGGCGAGACAATCAAGCAAACGGTCGCTCAAGTGGGCGAAAACATTCGCGTTCGCCGGTTTGCGCGCTTTGTATTGGGCGAGAGCGAAGGCACTGACAGCGAGAATGGCTCCCAGCAAGCGCAGGACGCCGATGGCGGATAGGGCGTGAGGCGCTGGCATCCGCTGGCATGGCAAAAGCACTATCCCAGATCGAACGAGAGCTGCAAGCCCTAGAGGCAAGCCGGGAGCAGCTGCGGAATCGCTTGGAGTCCACTTACCGTCAGTACCTGCAAGCGCTGGCACAATCGCTGGAGCAGCAGCTCGCCCAAGCTGCCTTCCAGGTTTGCACGCAGGCTGCTCCGGAGGCGTTCCTGGCACTCTCGCCGGCCCAACGCCAGTACCTGCAGCAGCAGCTCAAGCAATTGGGCGATCGCGCTCGGGCGCAACTGGCCGAGAGCTTGGACGCGCTACAGTCAGGAGCGCTCGCGCCGAGCGCCGAGGCTAGCGAGGAGCAGGCGGAAGGCGCGCTGCCGGCCACGGGCGATGGGGCCCTTGCCGCCGAATCCGAACCGGATCCGCCCGCCGATACCGAGCCGCCAGCCAGTGAAGGCAGCACGGATGGCGCTAGCGCGCCCCCGGATTGGTTGGAAGCCATCGAGGACCTCATTGGCGAGCGCTTGCAGGCTGTCTCGCTTGAGGCCAACCAGCTGCTCCAAAGCGCCGGCATTTTGCCCCAGCAACTACCGAGCCAAGTCTTGGAAGCTGCCCTGCAGCGGGGGGAGGCCGAGGCTAAGGCCAGCCGCGAAGCCAACTTGCTGACCGTCGCCATCGGCAGTAGCAACGAGCGCAACTCGCAGGCTGTGCGGGTGACGCTCGTACGCCTGCGCCGCGCCGAGCTCGAGTTCGGCGATCCGGGCCTCAATAGCCAGCGCAACCAACTCCACCAGCTGCGGCAGCAGTACGATCGCCTCCAGCAGCAGTACCGACAAAAACAGCAAGAACGTGCAGTCGCAGAAGCCGAGGCCGCTTGGCACGCAAGCTGGGCTCAGGCTTAGCGGTTGGCGTGCTTGCGGCCTCAACCCAACGGTGATAAGGTAAACTACCGCTCATCATTGCTAGGCAATAGATAAGCGGCTTTCAGCAGCCCTGAGGTTGCAGCACACCCCCGGACCTCTAGGCCGGTTTACAGCGGCCCCAAGAAGCGAGATCGTTAGAGCGCCATTCAAGTCAGCGTCGCCCCGCCAACCACAGTGCCCGCACTTGAATGACTTACCCGAGCGATAAGACTTGCCTCCCTCGGGATGAACGTGCAGGCAGTGGTGGCACGTCTGGCTGGTGTACTGGGGCCGGACGGCAACCAACTTGACACCGCTGAGGGCGGCCTTGTACGCCAAAAACAGGCGAAGCTGGTGAAAGGCCCAATGATTGGACCTTCGCCGTTCCGTTTTACTACGGGGCGCCTGGTTGGTTCGTTCCCGGATGCCGGCCAGGTCCTCAATCGCAATCGAGGCGCGTTCCTGTTGGGCCGATCTGACGATCTCGGTGCTGATGTTGTGATTTAACCACTGCTGGTAGCGCCGCTCCTTCCCCGATAGCCGTTTCATACCAATTTGAGCAGCGGATGCACGCTTACCAAAGAACATGACTCCCATATTGAGGAGGGTTCTGAGATCGAAATCTAGTGCACAAGCCACGAGAATTGGTATCAGCAGTTCCCTAGCTCGTCGGCGAGTGGACCGTGTGCCTTGCGAGGCTTTCCTTTGGATCGACGCTCTGACTCGGGCGAATCGGTCCCGCTTATACCAATTTGAGCAGCAGATGCACGCTAACCAAACAGCATGATTCCCATATTGAGGGAGTTATGAAGGTCGCAATCTAGTGCACAAGCCACGAAAATTGGTATTAGCTTGAATCGAGCGTCCGTTCCACTTTTTTCCCTCATACCAATTTGAGCAGTGGATGCACGCTAACCAAAGGACATAACTCCCATATTGAAGGATTTTTGGAGATCGCAATCTAGTGCACAAGCCACGAGAATTGGTATCAGACGTTACGGCAATGTCTCTACGTCCCAAATCGACCCCAATCGTCTTTTGAGTATCGTTTGGCTCGGGCACATCCAGCTCGATCTGGATGTGGACGTAGTAGTTCCCGTCCCGATGCTTGCAAAGCTGATACCAATTTGAGCAGCGGATGCACGCTTGCCAAAGAACATGACTCCCATATTGAGGGAATTTTGGAGATCAGAATCTAGTGCACAAGCTACGAGGACTGGTATGAGCCGCAGTCGGCTTCTTTCCGGCCAGCCTGTCCCGCTGGTAATCCCCCACTTGGGCCGGAAGCCTCCATACCAGTCCTCGTAGCTTGTGCACTAGATTTCGATCTCAGAACCCTCCTCAATATGGGGATTATGCCGCTTGGCAAGCGTGCATCCGCTGCTCAAATTGGTATTACTATCCAGTCCGACTCCCGAAACGAAAAAGTCTTGGAATCGTAATCAATGCTTGTGGGTTGGAAATCCCCTACTACCTGTCCCGAGGCTTTAGCAGTTTTGCGGGCTTGGGAGACGCGAGCGCAAGCTCGGACGGCCAGGTTGGCAGTCAGGCTAAACTCCTCTCTCAGGTCGTAGCAGGCTTGCTTCTGGATGGTGGCCTTACTGGTCAGGTTTGGCTTAACAGTCCTGTTGGCGTAGTTGCAAGCGTCACCAAACGCCTGGCAGGTAGTATCAAAAGCGGCTACCTGTTCGGGCGTTGGGAGCAGCTTGCAAATGACCGTTGGGCACCTCTAAAAATTAAATTCAGGCCGATTTATGGAAAAATAGAATGTAGCAACCATGATTAAAACTAATGGGACAGCTAGGGTTCTGGGATCGAGAAAAGCGAGAGCAGAAGCTGGACGAGAAGAAACCCCTATTGCAACGGCTCAATGAAGTCA
>PXQH01000059.1 GCA_003022125.1 Cyanobacteria bacterium QS_8_64_29
TTTGTGGCCTCGGGAGGTAAGGCTTGATGCTACTCAAGCGCTCCAAAAACGGCAAGGCAAAAGAAAAACAAGCGGAGGAAACGAACGGAAACAAGCCCTCCGTTCTGCCTAAGTGGTCGAGCGGCAACCGCAATCTGTTGCCTGCCTTCGTGCTGATTACTGGTGCTATCCAAGTTTTGGTGCTTTTGGGTATGGCGGCAACCTGGCTGGCCATGGCTTCGCGGAAGCCACCGACCTTGGTTGAGCTGCAGGATGGTACCTCAGTACAAGTACGCCCACTAGGCTCGCGGGAACGCTCGGCCGAGGCCATTCAGAATTTCACCGTTAACACGCTCAGGCAGTTATTCGGCTGGACCGGCCAAGTACGCACCAACGATCCGAAAACTGCCAGCCGATTTAAGCCCGATCCGGGGGTACAGCTCGGCAACGGCGAGCGCATCGCGACCCCGACCTGGCGGGCGGGATTTGCGTTGTCCACCGGCTTTCGCGAGCCATTTTTGGAGCGGATTGCGGAGATGACGCCAGATGGGGTTTTCAAGAAAGATAAGAACCATCAGGCGGCCCTGGTAATGCGACGCATTGCTGAGCCAGAACAGATTGGCGTTGGCAAGTGGAAAGTTCCCATTGTCTCGGATTTGGTCCTATTTGAGAATGGCGATCAAGTGGGTGAGGCAGTCGCATTCAATAAAAACGTTTTCGTTCGGGCAATCGACACACCCGATTCACCTGCCCAGGAGAGCAGCAACAAGCAGCGGGCTATCTACCAGGCCCGCAAGGCCGGACTTGAAATTTACAAAATCGAGGACTTATCGCTCTAAGGAGGCGACATGGCACAACTCACGCACGAAGAACTGGCCAATCTTGCAGCCGCAGGCGTAGAAACGCCTACGGAAAATCCCCCTTCGGCCACCAAAGTCAAGACAGAGGAGACTGACAGCACCCAAGCCAATAACGAAGATACGTCCGGCGACAAATCGCAGGGCAGTACCGAGCAAGACGAACCGCAAGAACAAGCCGCCGGCGATAGCGAGGCCGAGGCCGAAGAAAGCATCCAAACTCAAAAGCGGCGTACGTACCTGCCGGCGCTCAAGCTAGGGGTGGCTGGTGTTGGCATGCTGCCGATCTTTCTGATTCTGTGGGGGATTCTGACAGATGGCACCAGCCCCCAAGTGGCGCAAAAGGCTTCGGAGAGCAATCAGAAGCAATTGGGGAGTAAGGTAGGGGAAGAAAAAGGCCGGTTAAAAACAGAACTAGCTGTCAAAAATCAAGAACAAGCGCTCAAAAAGCTAGAGCAGAGCAAGCAACAGAAACAGAAAAAGCCCAAGCAAGCGGAAAAGCAACAACCTCAGCAAGCCTCGCAACCGGCGCAGCCGGCCTCGCCAGAACCCGCGCAGCCGGTGGCGGCCTCGCCCTCGCCCTCGCCGCAACCGGCGCAGCCGGCCTCGCAGCCATCGCCATCTCCAGCACCGCAACCGTCGCCGCAACCGCAGCAGCCGCAGGTGGCGAGCCGGCCCGAGCCAGCGCCGCAGCCGAGCGCGCCTCAGGGCAGCGAGCCGGAACAAGACCCCATGGCGCAGTGGAAGCAGGCCGCGCAACTGGGCAGCTATGGTGAAAGCTCGTCCCAGGAATTGCAGGCGGCAGCCTCTAGCTCCGGCGCTAGCTCCTCAGGTGGCCCCCAGCTAGCCTCAGCTAGCGCGGGCAACGGCGCCAGCGCTCAACCGGCTAGCGCCAATAGCGGCGGCAGCAGCGGCTGGAGCATCCAAGGCGCCACCGGCTCATCCTCGGGTGGCTCCAGCGCGAGTGGTGGCAGCCAGCTCGCCTCCGCCAGCACGGGCGGCAGCGGCATCGGCAACTACCAGCCGCCGGGGCAGAGCCAGCGGCAGACCCAGCAGCGGCAGCAGCCGCAGGCGCGGCCGGCCGTTCGCCAGCGGCAGCGCCAACCGCAGGCCCAGCCGGCCGGCGCTTTCGAGGGCCGACAGGCTCAGGGCGACTCCATGGGCGGCGATCGCGTCATGCCAGGTGCAACGACGACTGGCGAGCTTCAAGTCCCTGTGGCCTGGAGCAAGGGCGGCTCGCCTCAACAAACCGTTGTCAGGTTAGACGGGGCGTTGGAGGCGAGCAACGGCGAGGAAGCGCTACCGGCAGGCGCGCTGGTCGTAGCCGAGCCGCAGTCGAGCGGTAGTGGCTTGGTACAGCTTTCGGCGACCAAAGCGATCGTCGAGCGCAACGGCCGACAGATCCAAAAAAACCTCCCCAGTGGGGCCATCCGCGTGGTTTCCGAAGGGGGCGAACCGCTGCGGGCGGATCGCCGCGATCCCAACACGGTCGGAAACGACATTGCTTCCGTACTTTTAGGGGGGGTCGGCAAGGCCGCCGAAGCCCTCAATCAGGGCAATCGCAGCATCCGGCTTAGTCAAGGCGCAGCCATCACCGAGAACGGCGACCCGAACATGTGGGCGGGCGCGGCCGAAGGCGCCGCGAAAAGCGCCTCTGAACTCCTAAAACAGCGCAACCAGCAGTCGCGCCAGCAGCAGCAGCAGCAAGCGCCGGTCTACGCCATCGACCGGGGCACCGACGTGCAGCTGATCGCGAATCAAGTCGTTGACATTTAAAGGAGCCAGCTATGAAACGACGGATTGCAACCAGTACCGCCACTGCTACCGCGATCGCCATTTTCGGCACGCTCGCACTGCCCCTGCCGCAAGCCAGCGCGCGGGAAGTCACCGAGCAGCAGGTGGCCTCAACCAGCTCGACCACTACGGTCAAAATCTGGCCGGGGCACGACCTGGCGCTCAACTTCATCCCCACTGGGAAGGTGATCACCAGCGCTCGGCTGGGCGATCCCTCCCGCATTGCCCTCGCCAGCGACGGGAATCTCACGGAAGGGGGCAAGGCGACCGTTATCTACCTGCGGCAGATCGAAAAAGTAAACTTTGACAAACTCCCCGAATCGGGCCGTGCGACCACGTTGCAGGTGGTGGCCCAAGAGCCGAATGGGGGCGAGCGGCGAATGTACAAGTTCCGCATCGTTCCGGTTCCCGGTGGCTCGCCCGAGTACACCACTCTCAACGTTGAGCCCTCGCAGCAACCACAGCCTGCGCGCCAGCCATCGCAGCCAGCACGCGGGCAACCGCAACCGGCCGAGCAGCCGCCGGCACCTCAGCCGCCGCAGCAGCGGCAGCCGCAGCAACAGCGGCCGGCGTTTACGAAGAAGCCCCAGCAGCAGCAGCAGGCATCGACTGGCCCGCAAGCCCAAGGCGGGGTTGGCAGCAGCCAGTCAGCCCCGCCCCAGCAAGGCAGCGATGGCCCGGCGAAAGCTCAATCTGAGCCTCCAGAAGTCGGCCAATGGCAGGTGGCTTCGCAGCCGAAGGGGAGTGGCCAAGCGAGCGACACGAGCTAAGCAATAGCGATCGCGAGGCCGTGGAGGCAGAGGCCGAACCGGACAAGGATAGCCAATCCCAAGCGCCCGACGGTGACAGTAGCGATCGCAACGCTACCTCATCTGAACCAGAGGAAGCCGGCGACTCAGCATCCGGCACGGATAGCTCGCAATCCACCGATAGCGAGGAGGCGGACGGCAACAGCCCGCAGGCCGAGCAGGACTCGATTGCTGGGGCTGAACTCGCTAAGGCGAGTGCCGAGCGAGATCCCATGAGCGAAGCCGAACGGAAAGAAGCAATCGGCATACTCAAAAGCGCGACCCAAGGTGCCGAGCACCCGGACTACGCCGAAATGAGCCAGAGCAAGCGTTCGGCCCACTTCGCGGGGCAAGCTCGGGCCGGGCTGACCGTTGCTCAAGAAAAGGGCGAGATCGGCGATTGGACGACGACTTGGCGTAAATCCCAAAACGCGATCGCTCAACTGCGCCGGGGCGCATCGCGCCAGCAGGCGGCCGAGCGAACCGGCCTTGATGTGGAAGTCCTTAACAACTTGATCCGCTACGGCCAAAAGAGCCAGACAGGCGCAGTGGCGGACATGCTGCACCCCGAGGGGAGCAAGCAAGCTAACGCTGACTGATGCAATTGCTTCTGCGGCTACTGCTGGCGTTTATCTTCGCCATATGCCTGGCCTTTGGACTGGGCGAGCGCCCGGCGGCAGCCGAGCTGGAGACAGTGACATTTGAAAACGAAAACGGCCAGACGGTCGAGGCGCCCGACTGGAGCGAAATCTCGTTTTCGGATTTCCCGGCCATCCAGCAGAGCGGCAATTTGCAGGTGGGGTCGGGACTAGGCTCCGAGCTGGGCTATGACCCGTCGCGCAGCTGGCAGGC
>PXQH01000060.1 GCA_003022125.1 Cyanobacteria bacterium QS_8_64_29
CAATCTTCATAGCTTATGCATAGATTTCGACCTCCAAAACTCCCTCAATATGGGAGTCATGTTCTTTGGCGAGCGTGCATCCGCTGCTCAAATTGGTATAATGCCACTCCTCAAATTGGTATAATGCCACTCGCGGTTCTCGACGATGGCTTCGGACAGCCCACCTAGGGCATCTAGTAGGGCTCGGCGCTGGTGCAGCCTGTCACGCTTCTAATTTCGGGATTCGGCCAAACGTCCCTCGGTTCAGATGCTGAAGCGGTGTCACGCTCGATTGGCTATCTGACAAGTGTGACACAGGCCAGTACAAGGCGCGCGTATTGGAATCGGCATTGGGGCTCAACCAGTCCTACCGCGATCGCCGCTACCGAACGGCAGCTGGGCGAGTCCTTTAGCCGGCTGACCGGCTACGGCGGCGGCCTGGAGCGCAAGCAGTAGTTGCTGGCGCTAGAACGGGCTGCCCTACCGCGCAGTTTGGGTTTTCTGGCCATGCCTAATACCAATCCTCGTAGTTTATGCACTAGATCGCGATCCCCGAAACTCCCTCAATATGGGAGTCATGTTCTTTGGTGGGCGTGCATCTGCTGCTCAAATTTGGTATAACGGCGCGGTACCACCAAATCGACCGCGATCGGCCGATGGTCGGAACCCACACTCGAGAGCGCGCGAGTTTGTACGACCTGCAACTCGGAGGTAACCAAACAGTGGTCGATTGGGATCGATAGCAGCCTCGCCGCAAACCCGGGAAGTCCGAGCGGGTTGTTGGCCGTAGGCCAAGTGGGGAAGATGCCAAATCCCTTTCTAGTATTGATCAGCCCAGTTCCATCAACCAGCTTTTGATAGTAGGGCGACCACATCGTCGTATTGAGATCGCCTACCAAGACCACCGAGCCTGAAAGCCTGTTGATGGCCTCCTCAATGCGGCTGTAAGCTTCGTTCCTGGCGCGAAAGTTTCGCTGCGATATAGGGGCAGCAGATGAGCGGCAACTAGCGCAACAGCCTTGCCTTCGGTTGTGAAGAACTTGGGCAAAACAAAGCCTCTGGCGCTATCTAGGGGCTTGAGTTGCCCTTCATCGATGGGCGTTTTGCTCAGCAGGATCGTGCCGGCACGATGGTAATCAAACGGGAAAGCATTGCGGATGGCGCTCAACCGTTCCAGCCAGCTTGGGCTGGCTTCTTGTAGCACCACCGCGTCGGGATCGGCTTGCGCGATCGCGGATGCGAGCTGGGCGGGATCGCTGCTGTTTTGATGCACGTTCGCCGACAGCAAGCTAAAGTTGCTCTCATCCGGGGATCTTGCGAGCGAGTCGTTGGGGAAATAAAACGCTAGGAGGGGTAAGAACGCGAACGCAACACAGGCAATTGATGCAACGGCGAGACACGTGTGCTGGCCTAGCGCCAGCCCGACCATCACAAGCAAAGCCAGACCAAAATATTGAGCTTTAAAGTGGGACAACAGCTCCCAATGGATGGCCTCTCCCCAATGGGAGGTCGCCAAGCTCAAAACCGAGACGGTTAAAATCCCGCCAAAAGCGGTCCATTCCCCAAGGCTAGTCCGATTGCCGCGAGCCATTACTTCCAGTCCTCACCATTGGTAATTTGAGGGGATTTCAAACTGATTCAATCGTTCGATTAACGCCGACGTTCCTGGGCTTCCAGAACGATCCGCCTATTGTCGGGGCGGATGAAGCCTTCTTCCGTCGAGCGATCGAGAAACGCAAGCAGTCCGTCAAAAAAACCGTCAACGTTTAAGACGCCGCAGGCTTTCTGATGGATCCTAAGTTGCGTCCAGGTTGCCGCTTCGCAAATTTCTTCTATCATTCCCAAGCCACTGGGGAGGGCCACAAACGCATCGGCCAGATGGGCCATCCAAGCTTTGCGCTCGTGCATTGAGGCCACAATTTTGAGCTCGCTCAATCCGCTGTGGGCGAGTTCCTTATCGGCTAGCGCCTGCGGGATGATGCCAATAACCGTTCCACCGCCAGCTAGCGCAGAATTGGCCATTGCACCCATCAGGCCAATGTTGCCACCCCCGTAGATTAGGGCGATCCCCCGATGCGCTAGCTCGCCTCCTAACGCTCGTGCGACCTGAAGGTAACGATCGCGCTCGCCCAGCCCAGAGCCGGCATAGACGCATAGACTGCCGATCAGCGTTGAATTCCCGTGCGGTTGTTGCATGACTTGCGCTGCCACTCGGAGCGAGCCGATCGCTACTGCGATTCCGAAACCGCGCTCGGTGCGCTCAGCGCCTCAGTGACCCCAAAGCGCTCGACAAAGTCCGCCAACCGGCTTTGGATGTCGGCATCGACCAATTGGCCATCGGCAAACGCGCTGCCAGTGGCATAGACAAAGCGCGGCAGAATGAAACAGCGAAAATCCAGCATGAGGCTGTTGGCAAAAGGCATGACTGCCATGTAGCTCCCTTGGCCGCCAGCCGCGCAGAGAAACCCCACGACCTTCTCGTTCCAAGCGCTGCCCGTCAGCTCGAGAAAGTTTTTGATGTTGGCGTTGACGTCGTAGTTGTAGATGGGCGTTGCCACGACGATGCCCTGCACCCGAGCGACGGTCTCGGCAAGCGGCGGTAGCTCGGGGTGGTTGTAAGCCGAGCTGCCATCGCACAGCGGAAGCGTGACCTGCCGTAGATCCAACCACTGCGCCTGCTGGCCTTGCGCTTGCAATTGCTGCTGCGCCGCTTGCGCCAGGATCTGGCTGTGGCTGTTGGGATTGAGACTGGCGCCAATAATGAGGTAGCGCATGCGAGGTAGCTCCAAGTGAGCCATGGCAACTTGGCTCGAGCGCATCGAGACACAACCAGGCTCGCGGGCATGCCCGAGAACGGCTAGTGCCTGCGATCGCGGGTGGAGGCGCTAGCGGGCAGCGACCGCCGCTTCCACCGGTTCGCCGGTGAGGCTGAAGGCGCGCGCCTCGGTGATGCGAATGGGCACGATGCGCCCGCGCAGCGCTTCCGCATAGCCGGGGAAAAAGGCCAAGCGGTTGCTGCGCGTGCGCCCCATGACCTGACTGGCGTCCTTGGGATTGCGCCCTTCCACCAGAACGTGCTCCAGGCGGCCCCAATAGCGTTGCGTGCGCTCGGCGGCTTTGTCGGCCACGAGCCGGTTGAGGCGCTGCAGGCGATCGCTTTTGGTGGCCTCGTCCACCTGCCCGCTCCAGTCGGCGGCTGGCGTGGCGGGACGCGGCGAGTACGCGGCTGTATTGAGCTGGTCGAAGCCGATATCTTCCACCAGGCGCAGCGTGTTTTGAAACTGCGCCTCCGTCTCACCGGGGAAGCCCACGATCGCGTCCGCGCTGATGGCGGCATCGGGCATGTAGCGGCGGATGGTCGCAATGATGCGGCGGTACTTTTGGTGGGTGTGCCCGCGCGCCATGGCCTTGAGCACCTCGTTGTCGCCCGATTGGAACGGGATATGAAAGTGCTCGCAGACCTTGGGCAGCTCGGCGCAGGCGGCGATCAGGCGTTCGTTAAAATAACGCGGGTGGCTGGTGGCAAAGCGGATGCGCTCGATGCCGGGGACATCGTGCACGTGGTAGAGCAAGTCGGTAAAATTGTAGCGGTTGCGGCCCGATGCGGTGGTCCCGGGCAGATCCCGCCCGTAGGCATCAATGTTTTGCCCCAGCAGGGTGACTTCGCGGTAGCCCTGGCGGCCCAACTCGGCCATTTCCTCGCGGATGGCTTCCGGCCAGCGGGATTGCTCGCGGCCGCGGACGTTGGGCACGACGCAGTAGGCGCAGCGCTCGTTACAGCCGTAGATGACATTCACCCAGGCCGAGACCGAACTGTTGCGCCGCGGCTTGCTAATGTCCTCGGCAATGCGGGCTTGCTCGGTGGCCACAATTTGGTTGCCGTCCCAAACCTGCTCCAGCAGCTCGCCCAAGCGATTGGCATGCTGCGGCCCCAGTACCAAATCCAGTTCCGGCACGCGGCGCAGCAGGCGCTCGCCTTCCTGCTGGGCAACGCAGCCGGCGACTACCAGCGTTAAGCCC
Organism: Cyanobacteria bacterium QS_8_64_29; assembly: GCA_003022125.1. Lineage (NCBI taxonomy): Bacteria > Bacillati > Cyanobacteriota > Cyanobacteria bacterium QS_8_64_29. The sequence continues at coordinate 4,000 of PXQH01000060.1, forward strand.
GGCGTCTGGTGCTTGCGCTTGGCCTGCTGCCCCAGGTAGGAATAAACCTTGTGCTCGGCGTTATCGCGGATGGTGCACGTGTTGTAGAGCACAACCTCGGCGGCGTTGGGATCGTCGGTCCACACCCAGCCCCAGTCATCCAGAATGCCGGCCATGCGCTCGGAGTCGGCCTTGTTCATCTGGCAGCCGAAGGTGGTGATGTGGTAGCGGCGCGGTGCCATCGTCATCCCAGCAGTGCAGAGCGCTCCCTATTATAAGCCGCCCGAGCGAGCAAAGAATCCTAAAACGCCGCCCGGACGCGCCGCTGCGCTTGCCTATCCTGTATGGGGCAGTGGCGCACTCAATCGAGATCGGCCATGACGCATGCGACAGATACCGCCACGCTGGCGCGGTGGATGGCGGCCGATTTCAGCAACCAGGCCCAGGCCTTTAAAAATCCGCCCTTTTTCGCCCACATCCGCGTTTGCATGCGCCCGCTGCCGGCCGGTTTGCTGCCCGGGACGAGCTTTCTGGTGGAGCAGGCCTACCACTACATGCTCCACCAGCCCTACCGCCTGCGCGTTCTCAATCTGATCGCGACCGACGGGCACATCGAGATCGAAAACTACGCCATTCGCGATCCCGAATCGCTGCACGGGGCGGCCCGCGATCGCCAGCGCCTGGCGGAGCTCACCCCCGAGCGGTTGCAGAAGCTCGAGGGCTGCAACATGCAAGTTGAGTGGACCGGGCGCAGCTTTCGCGGGACCATCGAGCCGGGCAAGGCCTGCCGCATCAATCGCAAGGGCCAGCAGACCTATCTCGACAGCCACTTTGAGATTGACGAGCGCGAGTTCATCAGCCTGGATCGCGGGCGCGATCCCGAAACGGACGAGCGGGTTTGGGGGGCTGCTGCCGGGCCGTTCCGCTTCGTGCGCTGGGCCAGCTTCGCCCACGAGCTTGCGCTGCCCGGTTGCTGAGCCACCCCTCGCCCGCACCGCGCCGGGGTTGGTAGGCTGCTCCGGGAGAGGTTGCCCCGCCGGGAGGGCCCCAAGCGCGCGAGGTCGCCATGCGGATTGCGCTGTTTACCGAAACCTTTCTGCCCAAAGTCGATGGCATCGTCACGCGCTTGTGCCACACCATCGACTGCTTGCAGCGCAGCGGCGATCAGGTGCTGGTGGTCGCGCCCGAGGGCGGCATTCGCGAGTACTGCGGCGCGGCGGTTCACGGCGTCACTGGCTTGCCGCTGCCGCTGTATCCGGAGCTCAAGCTGGCGCTGCCCTCGCCAACGCTGGGGGCCGTGCTGTCGCGCTTTCAGCCCGATTTGATCCACGCCGTTAACCCGGCGGTGTTGGGGGTTGCCGGCTTGCTGCATGCCAAGCTCATGCAGCTACCGCTGGTGGCCTCCTACCACACTCACCTGCCCCAGTACTTGCAGTACTACGGCTTGGGCTTGCTAGAGGGCGTGCTGTGGGAGCTGTTGAAAGCCGGCCACAACCAGGCCCATCTCAACCTCTGCACTTCGACCGCCATGATGGCCGAGCTCCAGACCAACGGCATCGAGCGCGTGGCCCTGTGGCAGCGCGGCGTCGATACCGAGCGCTTCCACCCGCAGCGCGCCGCCGCTGCTGTCCGCGAGCAGCTGAGTCAAGGCGACCTGGAGCGGCCGTTGCTGCTGTATGTGGGCCGGCTCTCGGCGGAGAAAGAACTGGAGCAGCTCAAGCCCATCCTCGAGGCCATACCCGAGGCCCGCCTGGCTCTAGTGGGGGATGGGCCGCATCGGGGGGCGCTGGAGCAACACTTTGCCGGGACCCCCACCTATTTTGCCGGCTACTGGCAAGGCACCGATCTTGCTGCAGCGTTCGCCTCGGCCGATGCCTTCGTGCTGCCCTCGCGCACCGAGACGCTGGGGCTGGTCTTGCTGGAGGCCATGGCGGCCGGCTGCCCGGTGGTGGCCGCGCGCTCGGGCGGCATCGTCGACATTGTCACCGACGGGGCCAACGGCTATCTGTTCGATCCGGGGCAGCCGCGGGATGCCATTGCAGCAACGCGGCGCTTGCTCTACGGCGAGACCGAGGGCGAGCAGTTGCGCGCCAACGCCCGCCGCGAGGCCGAGCGCTGGAGCTGGCAGGCTGCTACCCAGGGGTTGCGCGATCGCTACCGCCAGGTGCTGGCGCAGGCGGCGCCCGCCTCGCCGCTGGCTTGAGGGCGCGATCACTTACTCGGGGGGCCGGAAGGGATCTTCGCCTACCTGCAGCTGCTCTTTAGAGCGCTGCAGTTGACCCCAGAGAGCTTTGATTTGCTCGTAGGCCTCGCTCGAGGCGATCTGGCCGTTGGTTTCCAGGTTGCAGATGTAGCTGACTTTTTGGGCGAATTCTTGCAGGTTGGCGTTAAACGCCAAGTTCTCTGGCTTGACGTCGCCGTGGTAGCGGTGGTGCGGGTAGAGGAAATTGGCTTTATCGTCGCTGCCCGAGTGCTGGGACATGTCGTTTTGGCCTGCTGGGTGCGGTGCGCCTCGTTCGGGCGATTCCTGCCTCGGCCGACGCCTGGCAGACAACGCGGCAGCAATGCGCTCGAGCCAGTCAGACAAGGCGGATCGCATGGCAGCTGCATTTTAGCGAGCGGTGCCCGTCGCGCCGCTACCCTCGAAGTAAGAGAGTGCCACTCCCACCCCTAAGGATCTTCCATCGTGTCCGAGCGCCAACCCAACTACGAAGGCAAAGCCAAGCGCATCTACGCCACCGCCGATCCCGACATCGTCCTGGTTGAGTTCAAAGACGATGCCACGGCCTTCAACGCCCAAAAGCGCGATCGCATCAGCGGCAAGGGGGAAGCCAACTGCGCCATCTCGGCTGCCCTGTTCGAGCTGCTGGAGAAGGCCGGCATTGCCACCCACTACCTGGACCGGCCGGCCCCGGATCGGCTGCGGGCGCGATCGCTGCAGATTTTGCCGCTAGAGGTCATCGTCCGCAACATCGCAGCCGGCAGTCTCTGCCGCCAGACCGGCCTCGCGCCGGGGACCGTGCTGCCATCGCCGCTGGTGGAGTTTTGCTACAAAAACGACGAGCTGGGCGATCCGCTGCTGACCCGTGATCGGCTGTTGCTGTTGGAGCTGGCCACCCCAGCCCAGCTGCAGCAAATCGAGCAAGTGACTTTACAGATCGAACGTCATCTGCGAGGCTTTTTCGAGCGCTGCGGCATCGATCTGGTGGACTTTAAGCTCGAATTCGGCCTCGATCGCGACGGGACGTTGCGGTTGGGGGACGAGCTGAGCCCCGACACGTGCCGGCTCTGGGCCCGCGGCGAGACCGACCCCAATGCCCGCGTTATGGACAAAGATCGCTTTCGTCACGATTTGGGCCACCCCGAGCTGGCCTACCAGCAACTGCGCGATCGCGTGCTCGCCCAAACCAGCGGCTGAACGCGCGCCAGGAACCCGGATCCCTACCAGCGGTCGAAGGCCCCAGCAACCCGTCCAACCGGCGTGGCGCAAGCAGCAACCGACGGACGAACCATCATGCGCTTATCTGCAGCAGCCGCTACCGTGCTGAGCTCGACCCTGCTGGGCCTCCCAAGTGCAAGTTGGGCGCAGGCGGGCGGCACCGAAGCTGAAGCCAGCAAGCCCAACTCGCAAGGGGGGGCTCTGTGCCGCTCGGCCCTGTCCCCAGCGAACGAGCGCTCGAAATTTTGCACCACCAACCCATCCCAGCGCTGGGCGCAGCTCGAGCTTCCTTCTCTAGACAATGGCGACTCCCCAAACGGGCAATCCGAGCAGGACGGCGAGCAGCAGCAGTCGCAACAGCGCCAAGTGCTGGTTGCCGAAGTTGCCGTCAAGCGCCCCAAAGGGGAGCTCTCGCCCGAGCTGCGGGATGCCGTCTACGAAGCTGCCAGCGTCGAACCCGGCCGGACCGCGACGCGCTCCCAGCTGCAAGAGGATATCAACGCCATCTTTGCCACCGGCTGGTTTAGCAATGTCCGCGTCGAGCCCGAAGACACCCCGCTGGGGGTGCGCATCACGTTTGTGGTCGAGCCCAATCCCACTCTCAGCGACGTTCAGGTGCAGAGCCTGCCGGCTGAAACAGAGGGGCGTGCCGTCCCGCCGGAGGTGGTCGATGGCATCTTTGAGCCCTTATACGGTCAGCGCCTCAATCTCAGCCAGCTCCAGAAGCGGATCGACAAGCTCAACCAGTGGTACAAGGACAACGGCTACAGCCTGGCGCAGGTAGTGGGCTCGCCCCAAGTCTCGGAGGATGGCACGGTAACGCTGCGCGTGGCCGAGGGCGTTGTCGAAGACATCAACGTCCAATTTGTCAACGACAAGGGTGAGTCCGTCGAAGGTGAAACGCGCAAGTTCATTGTCAAGCGCGAGGTCGAACTATCGTCGGGCGATGTTTTCAACCGCCAGATGGCGCAGCAAGATTTGCGGCGCGTGTTCGGCCTGGGCATTTTTAAAGACGTGCGCCTGGCCTTCGATCCGGGCGACAATCCCCAAAAAGTCGATGTCACGCTCAACGTGGTGGAAGACCGCACGGGCTCGTTGGGCGCCGGCGCCGGCATTAGCTCCTCAACCGGCTTCTTTGGGACGGCCAGCTACCGCGAGCAGAACCTAGGCGGCAACAACCAGACTTTGGGCGCGCAGCTACAGGTAGGCACGCGCGAGATTCTGTTTGATGTCAGCTTCAGCGACCCCTGGATTGCTGGCAATCCCAACCGGCTGGGCTACCGGGTCAATGCCTTTCGCCAGCAGTCGATCTCGCTGGTGTTTGAAGAAGGACCGGACGAGAGCAACGTCGGTGTCGTCGATGAGGATGGCATCATCGTCGACCCACGCGTCATTCGCACCGGCGGCGGCGTCACCTTCAGCCGTCCCATCGCCCCCGATCCCTACACCGACGGCAAGTGGGATGTCTCGGCCGGGTTTGAATACCAGCGCGTCGCCATTAAGGATGGCGACAGCAACGTTACGCCCTTTGACAATCAGGGCAACCAACTGGCCTTCAGCCAAGACGGCACCGACGACCTTTTCATGCTGGAGCTGCGCGCAACGCGCGACCTGCGCAACAACCCCCAGCAGCCCACGGATGGGTCGCGCTTGTCGCTGTCGATGGATCAGTCCGTGCCCATCGGCTCGGGCAGCATTTTAATGAACCGCCTGCGCGCGAGCTATAGCTACTTTACTCCGGTCGAGTGGCTGGGCTCGCTCGACTTTCTGGGCGATAAAGGGGAAGCGCTAGCCTTCAACGTCCAAGGCGGAACCGTTCTGGGCGATCTGCCCCCCTACGAGGCCTTTGTCCTGGGCGGTAGCGATTCGGTCCGGGGCTACGATCGCGGTGAGTTGGGCAGCGGTCGCAGTTTCTTCCAGGCCACGGCCGAGTACCGCTTTCCCATCGTCGACCCGGTCAGCGGCGCCCTGTTTTTTGACTACGGCACGGATTTGGGCAGCGCCGATAGCGTTATTGGCAACCCCGCTGGCGTGCGGGGCAAGCCCGGCAGCGGCTTTGGCTATGGGGCCGGCGTTCGGGTCAAGACCCCAGTGGGCCCGGTGCGCATCGACTTTGGCATCAACGACGAAGGGGACAATCAAATCCACTTTGGCATTGGCGAGCGCTTCTAACCCGGCCCGGACCGTCGGTCAGGCTTTCCAGCGCTGCGGGATTGGGCTGCACTCAGGCAAGCGCAGCTGCGTAACGGTCTGCGCTGCCCGGGCCGGCCAGGGGCGCTACTTTGCCCGCACCGATCTGCCGGGCACACCCACCGTCTCGGCCCAAGTGGATAACGTCAGCCAAACCGTGCTCTCCAGCGAGCTAGCCAGCGGCCCGGCCCGGGTGCGAACGGTGGAGCACTTGCTGGCTGCATTGAGCGCCAGCGGCATCAGCGATGCGCGCCTCGCGATCGATGGGGGCGAGGTGCCGCTGCTGGATGGCTCCGCGCGGGATTGGGTGCAGGCGATCGCCAGCGTCGGCGTTGTCCCGGCACCGACAGGCGTAACGGCCCCTGCCAGCGAAGCCCTGATCGCGCCCACTACCCCCGTTTGGGTCCAAGATGGCGATGCGTTTGCGGCAGCCATGCCCGGCGAGTGGCGCTTGAGCTACGGCATCGATTTTGAGGCGCCGGCCATTGGCAACCAGTGGCATAGCTGGTCGCCCCAGCGGGACGACTTTGCTGCCGAAATCGCACCGGCGCGCACCTTTGGCTTGGCCCACCAGATCGAGCAGTTGCGCGCGTCGGGGCTACTGCGCGGCGGCAGCCTGGAGAATGCGCTTGTCTGCGGTGATCGCGGCTGGCTCAATCCGCCGCTGCGCTTTGCCAATGAACCTGTACGCCACAAGCTTTTAGACTTAATAGGGGATCTGAGCCTGCTAGGCCCCCTGCCGCGGGCTCACATCCTCGCCTACAAAGGCAGTCACGCGCTGCATTGGCGGCTGGCGCAGGCCTTGCGCGCATCAGCGACCGGCTAGCTCGCAACATGCCAGCGGCGACTGCCCCACTGTCAAGCCAAGCAGGGACGCTCATGCCCGCACTGATAAGCTCCGATGCTACCGATGGCGCCGATGGCCGTTCTGCCGAGGCTGCAAGCGGCACGGCCCTAACAGTCGAGCAGATCCAGCAGCTGCTGCCCCACCGCTACCCCTTTGCCCTGGTCGATCGCATTGAGGCTTACGTCCCCGGGGAGCGCGCAACCGGCATCAAAAACGTTACTTTCAACGAGCCGCACTTCCAGGGGCACATTCCCGGCCGCCCCATCATGCCCGGGGTTCTGATCGTCGAGGCCATGGCGCAGGTGGGCGGGGTGGTTTTGACCCAACTGCCCGGGGCGGAGGGAAGTTTCTTTGCCTTTGCCGGTATGGATAAAGTGCGCTTTCGGCGCCCGGTTGTCCCTGGCGATCGGCTGGTGATGCAGCTGGAGCTGCTATCGATCAAGCGCAGCCGACTGGGCAAGATGCAAGGAAATGCCACCGTCGATGGGGAGGTCGCCGCCGAAGGCGAGATGCTATTTTCGCGCATCGACTGAGCGATCCCGCTGGGTCCGATGCTGCCCGCTTGCTTGGCCTGTGCCTGAGGCGAGCCGAACCTGCGCGGACTGCGTGACGACAATAGCATCAGGGGAAGCGAGCGAGGGGAGACCCGGTGCAAGCGCTGATCCACCCTACAGCGGTCATTGACCCTGGAGCCGAGTTGCATCCCACGGTGCAAGTGGGCCCTTACGCCACCATCGGCGAGCGCGTCCGAATCGGCGCCGATACCACCATCGGCGCGCACGCCATTATCGAGGGGCCCAGCGAGATCGGGGCGGGCAACCGCATCTTTCCGGGCGCTGCTATCGGGCTGGAGCCGCAGGACCTCAAGTACCGCGGCGCTCAGAGTGGGCTCTGGATTGGCGATGGCAACTGGATCCGCGAGTACGTCACTATCAACCGCGCTACTGGGGAAGGGGAGGCCACTCGAATCGGCCACCAGAACCTGCTGATGGCCTACGTGCACGTCGCCCACAACTGCCAGATTGAAGACAGCACCATTCTGGCCAACAATGTGGCGCTCTCGGGACACGTCTGCATTGAGAGCAACGCGCGCATCTCGGGGATGCTGGGCATCCATCAGTTCGTGCGCATCGGCCGCTTGGCCATGGTGGGCGGCATGAGCCGCATCGATCGCGATGTCCCCCCCTACACGGTGGTTGAGGGCAACCCCGCCCGCGTGCGCTCGCTGCACGCGATCGGGCTCAAGCGGGCTGGCTTTGCCGCCAGCGAGCGCCGCCGCCTCAAGCAGGCATTCCGCATCCTCTACCGCTCGGGAACGCCCTTTACCCAAGCCCTAGAGCAGCTCGAGCCCTTAAGCGATAGCGACTCGGTCCGATACCTGCAGCAATTCATCCAGCACTCGCTATCGCCGGAGCGTCGCGGCCTGACCCCAGGCAAGCTAAAGGCTGGCGATGGCGCGGCGGAGTGAGCCCGGCATGCGCATTTTTATCAGCACGGGCGAGGTTTCGGGGGATCTGCAGGGGGCCATGCTGGTCGAAGCCCTGCAGCGCCAGGCCCAGCGCAGCGGAACCAAGCTGGAGATCGTGGCGCTCGGCGGCGAGCGCATGGCAGCGGCAGGCGCAACGCTGCTGGCTGACACCACCCACATTGGTTCGGTGGGGCTGCTGGAGTCGCTGCCGTTCGTGCTGCCCACTTGGCGCATCCAGCGCCGGGCGCAGCGCTACCTACAGCGGCATCCGCCCGATCTGGCCGTGCTGATTGACTACCCCGGGCCCAACCTGGCCATCGGGACGGCTTTGAGGCGGAAGCTGCCGGGCGTGCCGGTGGTTTACTACATCGCGCCCCAAGAGTGGGTGTGGTCGCCGCTGCCGCAGAATAGCAAGCAGATCGCGCGCATCGCGGATCGCTTGCTGGCGATTTTCCCCGCCGAGGCCGAGCACTTTCGCCGCTACGGGGCCAGCGTCAGCTGGGTAGGCCACCCGCTGCTGGATCGCATGCAGCAAGCGCCCAGCCGCGCCCAAGCGCGGGCGAGAATGGGCCTGAGCGAGGATGACATTGCCATTGCGCTCCTGCCGGCATCGCGCCGGCAGGAGCTGGCACGCTTGCTACCGGTTTTATTTGCCGCTGCCCGCCGCATTCAGGCACAGCAGCCGCGCGCGCACTTTTGGATTCCGCTCTCGGCAGCTGCGCATCGGGGCGCGCTCGAGCGGGCCATTGCGCGCTACGGCCTGCGCGCCACGCTATGGCCGGGGGCCACGCTGGATGGGATCGCCGCGGCCGATCTGGTCCTGGCCAAATCGGGGACCGTCAATCTGGAAGCGGCGCTGCTGGCGGTGCCGCAAGTTGTGGCTTACCGCGTCCATCCCGTTACGGCCTGGATCGCCCGGCGGTTATTGCGCTTCTCAGTGCCGTTCGTGTCGCCGCCCAACCTGCTGGCCCAGGAGGCCATTGTTCCCGAATTCCTGCAAGCCGCCGCCACCCCAGACCGCATTGCCCGGCAAGCGCTGGCGCTGCTGCAGGAGCCGCAGCAGCGCCAGGCCATGCTGGCCGGCTACCAGCGTGTGCGTGAGGCTGCGGGCGAGGCGGGCGTTTGCGATCGCGCGGCTAGCGAAATCCTGGGGCTGGTGGCACCCAAGCCGAATCAGCCAGCAGGAACACGCTGACCGGCGCGTTGCCGGAGCAAGGCCCCATTATTGCAATCCGGAAGCGGTTCGCTTATTGGGAATAGCTGTTAAAAAGACGCGATTGTTGCCCGCCCGCCGGCCGAGGGGTTGCACTCGGGCGAGCGCTTTCAATCCCAACATTCGGTTATTTCAGCGCTCGCTTCCCCACAGCAGATCTGGCGAAGGTCCAGGCTTTCTGCCACTTATTTTCAATTAGAGCTGCTTGTTGCAAAGCAGCGCGCGCGGGACTATCATTGAAGCCAATAAGAGCCGATCGCCTGCGTCGATATTCCCGCAGCTAGAGCATGCCGCCTTATACGACCAGTTCTCTCAAAGCCGAGCTCAACTCGCGGGGCTGGCGCTTGACGCCCCAGCGGGAAAAAATCCTGCATGCCTTTCAAAACCTGCCCCGCGGCAATCACTTGAGCGCCGAGGAACTTTACAACTTGCTCAAGGATCGGGGCGAGCCCATCAGCCTCTCGACCATCTATCGCAGCCTCAAGCTCATGACCCGCATGGGCATCTTGCGCGAGCTTGAGCTGGCAGAAGGCCACAAGCACTACGAGCTCAACCGGCCCCATCCGCACCACCACCACCACATCGTCTGCATTCAGTGCAACCGGACGATCGAGTTCAACAACGACTCCATCCTCAAGCAAAGCCTCAAGCAGGCCGAAAAAGAAGGCCTGCAGCTGATCGATTGCCAGCTAACAGTGATGACGATCTGTCCGGAGGCCCTGCGCATGGGGTGGCCGTCCTCGCTGCCAAGCAACTGGGTGTGCTCGCGGGCGATCTCGGAAGAAAACTACTCGGACGGTGACGGCAACAACTGAGCCGCCACTCGACGCACTCAATCCCCGAACGTAGCTCGTTCGGGGGATTTGCAATTGGGCCTGCCGCCACGGCTAAGCCGGATCGGCAACTTGGCAGGCAAGGGCCTTTTTCTTCATGGTTTGGAAGATGTTGTAGAAGCCATTGGCGCGCGAGGGCGTCAGGCTGACTTGCAGTCCCGTTTCTTCAATAAAGTCGGGCGAGAGCCGGCCGATTTCTTCTGGGGTTAGGCCGTTGAGCCCTTCAATGAGCAGCCCCACCAAGCCTTTGACAATTTGGGCGTCCGAGTCGCCCTGGTAGCAAACGCGGCCCTGGTCCAAATCGGCGGTTATATACACCTGCGAGACGCAGCCCGGTACTTTGTTATCGGCCGTTTTGCACTCCTCGGGTAGACCCTCCAACCGCTTGGCGTAGGACAGCAGCTGCTGGTAGCGCTGCTTGGGATTGGTCCGCCGCTTGAACCGCCGCACGATGCGGTCCAGGTTTTCGGGCCACTGGGTCTCGGTACCGGCCATGCTCGCTTGCAGGTTTGTCCTTAAACTCGCTTCCAATCGTAACAAGCGCCGGGGGGCTCGCAGAGCGGTCGCTGTTGCGGTAGGGTTGGGGCTCTAGCAAGTGCCTGGCTCAATCGATGCCTGCCTCAGCCTGGTTGCGCCAACTCCAACAGGACTGCGCGATCGCGGTGGTGCGCGCGCCCGACTTCGAGAGCGGTCGGCAAATGGCCCACGCCGTGGCGAGCGGCGGCATCGCGCACGTCGAAATTGCTTGGAATGGCGCCTCGCCAGTCGAGCTCATCGGCCGGCTGCGCTCAGAGCTCCCCGAGTGCTGGATTGGTGCCGGCACCCTGCTCAACGCGGCACAGCTCCAGACCGCCATTGTTGCCGGCGCGCAGTTTTTGTTTGCGCCCCACGTCGATGCGGCCGCAATCCGCTCGGCCCTGGCCGCCGAGGTACCCATTGTGCCGGGGGCGCTCTCGCCCACCGAAATCGTGACGGCATGGCAGCAGGGGGCAACGGCGGTGAAGGTGTTCCCCATTCAGGCCGTGGGGGGATCGCGCTACGTGCAGAGCTTGCAAGGGCCGCTAGGTCAAATTCCGCTCGTGCCCACTGGCGGCATCACGGCCGAGGAAGGACGCGCGCTGCTCGAGGCCGGCGCCGTTGCAGTTGGGCTCTCTAGCCAATTGTTTCCTGCGGATCGCCTCGAGGCCGGCGACTGGGACGCGATCGCCCAAAAAGCCCGACAGGTGCACGCCACGTTGCTGGGGCAATCGCGCTAGTGTCCCCACTTGGCTTGCTCTAGGCGGGCCCAAAACCTGGCCAGCTGCTGGTAAGCCTCCTGGGGCGAGAGTTTGCCGTTGGTATAGAGATTGCACGTGTAGCTCGCTTGGCGGGCAAAGGCCTGGAGCTGCTCGTGCAGCAGCTGCTCTCGATCATCGGCTGTGCATTGGTTCATAGGGTTTCCTCAGCGAGAAACGAGCATCCGGGATTTAACCCAAATTTAATCTAGCCTCTTTACTGACTCGATGCCAAGCTGTACGTTCGCTGCGAACTTCAACGCGCGCGAGGGTATGGCAGCTTGAGGTTGCTCCAGTCAGCCTTTAACGAGGAGCCGAGGCATTGGCAACCGCTGTTGCCCCCTGGCACGGCAGCCTCCAGCTCACGTATGCTGCCCGCGATGGGCGGACGCAGCTGGCCCGCGCCTGCGCCCGGGCCCCGCTCAAGGTGCAGCGCCCGTTCTACCCCGAAGGCAATGCCGTTTGCCACAGCGTGACGCTGCACACGGCCGGCATCCCGGTGCCTGCGCCCTAGTGACCACGGCAACTGCAGGCAAGGTCTATCGCAGCAACGGCGAGCGAGCGCGCCAAACGGTGGACGTTCGGTTGGGGACAGGGGCTTGCCTGGAGTGGTTGCCCCAAGAAACGATCGCCTTTGAGGGCGCCTGCTACCGCCAGGACGTGCGCGTCGAGCTGGGGCCGGATGCTCACTGGGTAGGCTGGGACATTACCCGTTTTGGGCGCAGCGCGCGCGGCGAACGCTTTTGCCGCGGGGCGTGGCGATCGCGGCTGGCGGTGTGGCGGCACGGACGACCGCTGTGGATCGATCGCCAATGGCTGCCGGGCAGCGAGGCCGCGTGGGCCAGCCCGCACGGGTTGGGCGGTTGCCCGGTGGTGGGGAGCTTGGTGTGGTTGGGGGCTCCCGTGCCGGCTGCAGTGGTGGCGGAGGCCCAAGCGCTGCAGCCGCCGAGCGACGGCGAAGCCGGGATTACTGTGACCCCAGGGCGGGGGGTTCTCTGCCGCTATCGCGGTCGCTCCACCGGCGAGGCGCGCCGGTGGCTGCGGACGGTTTGGATGCTGCTGCGCCGCCGCCAGCTCCATCGGCCGGCTGTCTTGCCGCGCGTCTGGCCCCATTAGCCCCTGCGAGCCCTATGGAACTCACGCCCCAGGAAAAAGACAAGCTGCTGGTATTTGCGGCCGCATTTGTGGCCGAGCGGCGCAAGGGACGCGGCCTCAAGCTCAACTACCCCGAAGCCAAGGCCTACATTTCGGCGGCGATCCTGGAAGGCGCCCGCGACGGTCGCAGCGTGGCCGAGCTGATGGACTACGGCACGCAGCTGCTGGGGCGCGATGACGTCATGGAGGGCGTGCCCGAGATACTGGATGAGGTCGCGGTGGAGGCCACCTTCCCCGATGGCACCAAGCTGGTGACGGTTCACGATCCCATTCGCTGAGATTGCCGCAGGAGGCAGTGGCTATGACACCAGGTGAGATTGCAACGCCGGCGGGCGAGATCGAGCTCAATCCCGGGCGCGAGACGACCCGCGTATCGGTGGCCAACACCGGCGATCGCCCCATCCAGGTGGGCTCGCACTTCCATTTCTACGAGGTCAACGAGGCCTTGCAGTTCGACCGCTCGGCCGCTTACGGCCGGCGCCTCGACATTCCCGCCGGGAATGCCGTGCGCTTCGAGCCGGGCGACGCGCGCGAGGTGAGCTTGGTCCCTTATGCCGGTCGCCGCGAAGCCTACGGCTTTAACGGCCGCGCGAACGGCCCCCTCGATGGTTAACCCCTCGGAGCGAGCATGAGCTACCGCATGGATCGGCGCGCCTACGCCCAGGCTTTTGGCCCTACCGTGGGCGATCGCGTCCGCCTAGCCGATACGGATCTCTGGATTGCGGTGGAGCAGGACCGCACGCCCTACGGCGATGAGGTCACCTTTGGCGGTGGCAAAGTCATCCGCGACGGCATGGGCCAATCGCCGCTGCCACGGGCCCAAGGCGCGGTGGATACGGTCATTACCAACGCGCTGATCCTGGATTGGTGGGGCATTGTCAAGGCTGACGTGGGGCTCAAAGCCGGCTGCATCTACCGCATCGGCAAAGCTGGCAACCCCAACACCCAGGATGGGGTCGACATTCCCATTGGCCCTGCCACCGAAGCCATCGCCGGCGAGGGCAAGATCCTCACCGCCGGCGGCATCGACGCCCACGTCCACTTTGTCTGCCCGCAGTTGGTCGAGACCGCGATCGCCTCGGGCATCACCACCATGCTGGGCGGCGGCACCGGCCCAGCCACCGGCACCAACGCCACCACCTGCACCCCGGGCGAGTGGCACATCCAGCGCATGCTGCAGGCCGCCGATGCCTTCCCGGTCAACCTGGGCTTTCTGGGCAAAGGCAACAGCAGCCAGCGGCCGGGCTTGGAGGAGCAGGTCCGCGGCGGCGCCCTGGGCCTAAAGCTGCACGAGGATTGGGGGACAACGCCAGCGGCGATCGATACCTGCTTGGGCGTAGCCGAGGATTATGACGTCCAAGTCGCCACCCACACCGATACACTCAACGAGTCGGGCTTTGTGGACCACACCCTCGCCGCTTTCGAGAACCGCACGATTCACACCTACCACACCGAGGGCGCCGGGGGCGGCCACGCCCCCGACATCATCAAAGCCTGCGGTGAGGCCAACGTCCTACCCTCCTCGACCAATCCCACGCGGCCCTACACCACCAACACGCTCGACGAGCACCTGGACATGCTGATGGTGTGCCACCACCTGGACCGCCACAGCCCCGAGGACGTGGCCTTTGCCGAATCCCGCATCCGCCGCGAGACGATCGCGGCCGAGGACATCCTGCACGATCTGGGAGCCTTTAGCATTATGGCCTCCGACGCCCAGGCCATGGGGCGCGTGGGCGAGGTCATCCTCCGCACCTGGCAGACCGCGCACAAGATGAAAGTACAGCGCGGCCCTCTTCCCGAGGACGCCCAAGACTGCGACAATGCGCGCGCCAAGCGCTACATCGCCAAATACACCCTCAACCCCGCCATCGCCCACGGCATGGCAGATTGGGTGGGCTCGGTGGCGGAAGGCAAGTGGGCCGATCTTTGTCTCTGGCACCCGGCCCGCTTTGGCGTCAAACCGGAGATGGCGATCAAAGGCGGCGCGATCGCCTGGTCGCAAATGGGGGATGCCAACGCCAGCATTCCTACGCCGCAACCCGGGCACATGCGCCCCATGTTCGGCAGCTTTGGCGGCGCGATCGCGGCAACGTCGCTGACCTTTGTCTCCCAGGCCGCGCTAGAAGCCGATGTTCCCAATCAAATTGGGCTGCAAAAACCGGCAGTTCCGGTCGCCAACACCCGCAACATTGGCAAGCAAGATATGGCCCTCAACGACGCGCTACCGGCCATGGCGGTGGACCCCGAAACCTACGAGGTCCGCGCGGACGGCGAGCTGCTGAGCTGCGAGCCTGCCGAAACGCTGCCCCTGGCGCAGCGCTACTTTTTGTTCTAAAACCGAGTGCCGCAGCGGCGGCTGGGAGTTTGAGCCCATGGGAGCCCTGCAAGTTGGCATCGCCGGTCCGGTGGGATCGGGCAAAACGGCCCTGCTCGATGCGCTCTGCAAACAACTGCGCTCGCGCTACCAGATTGCCGCCATCACCAACGACATCTATACCCAGGAAGACGCGCAGGCGCTGGCGCGCTCGCAGGCCCTGCCGCGCGATCGCGTCGTGGGAGTGGAAACCGGCGGTTGCCCGCACGCCGCCATCCGCGAGGATGTCTCCATGAACCTAGATGCGCTGGCCCAAATCGAGGCGCGCGCCAGCAATCTGGATCTGGCCTTTCTGGAGAGCGGGGGCGACAATCTGGCCGCCACATTCAGCCCCGAGCTAGCCGATATTACCGTCTACGTCATTGATGTGGCAGCCGGCGATGACATTCCGCGCAAGGGCGGCCCCGGCATTACCCAATCGGATTGGTTGGTCATCAACAAAATCGACCTCGCCCCCCACGTCAACGCCGATTTGGATTGCATGGCACGCGATGCTAGCGCCATGCGCGGCGAGCGCCCCTACAACTTTGCCAGCTTGCGCGGGGGCGAGGGCATTACCCCCGTTGCCGATTTCATCCGGGAGCAGCTAGATCGCCGTTCTGTATAGCAAGCGACAAAACGGGCGGGGCGGCTTCTCTAGGATGGCTCCCCGTAGCTTGCTGATCGGGTAACCAATGGCGACACAGTTCGGACGGCGCAAGTTTTTGCTCTACAGCTCGGCTGCCTTTGGGACCAGCTTGCTGCTCAAAGCCTGCGGCGGCGGCCAGCAAGCAGACCAAAAGGGTAAGGAAACGGCCTCGGACGGCGCAGCCAGCGGCAGCGACACCATCAAAGTCGGCATCCTGCACTCGCTCAGCGGCACCATGGCCATCAGCGAAACGCCGGTGGTCGATGCCGAAAAGCTCGCCATCCAGGAAATCAATGACGCTGGCGGCGTCCTGGGCAAGCAAATTGAGCCCATCGTGGAAGATGGCGCTTCCGATTGGCCTACCTTTGCCGAAAAGGCTAAAAAGCTCATCAACCAGGACCAAGTGGTCGCGGTCTTTGGCTGCTGGACCTCGGCCAGCCGCAAGTCGGTCAAGCCGGTCTTTGAAGAAGAAGACCACATGCTCTGGTACCCGGTGCAGTACGAAGGCCAAGAGTGCTCCCAAAACATTTTCTATACCGGGGCGGCGCCCAACCAACAGATCGAGCGCGCCGTGCAGTGGCTGCTGGACAATAAAGGCGATCGCTTTTTCCTGGTGGGCTCCGACTACGTCTTTCCGCGCACCGCCAACACCATCATCAAGCAGATGCTCGAGGAAAAAGGCGGCGAGACGGTAGGCGAGGACTACCTGCCCCTAGGCAGCACCTCGGTTACGCCCATCATCAGCAAGATCCAGTCTGCGCTCCCCGAAGGCGGGGTCATTTTCAACACGCTCAACGGCGACAGCAACGTGGCGTTTTTCAAGCAGCTGCAAGGGGCCGGCCTGACCCCCGAGAAGTACCCGGTGATGTCGGTGAGCGTGGCCGAGGAATCGGTGCAGCAGATCGGCCCCTCGTACCTGGCCAGCCACTACGCCACCTGGAACTACTTCCAAAGCGCCGATACGCCCGAGAACGAGGACTGGGTCAGCCGCTTCCAGCAGGAGTACGGCTCGGATCGGGTCACTACCGACCCCATGGAGTCGGCCCGCAACGGCATCTACCTGTGGAAGCAGGCCGTGGAGCAAGCCGGTACGGCCGACGATCTGGCCAAAGTTCGCTCGGCAGCCTACGGCCAGCAAATCCAGGCGCCTCAGGGAACGGTCACGCTCAACGCCAACCACCACGTCACCCAAACCGTGCGGGTGGGGCAAGTGCGCGAAGACGGCCAGTTCGACATTGTCGAACAGGTCGGGGACGGCCCCATCGAGCCGCAGCCGTGGAACCAGTACGTGCCCGAGACCGAGGGCTACGCCTGCGACTGGTCCGATCCTGATAAAAGCGGCAAGTACCAACTCCAGCAAACCTAGTCGCCCGCGATCGCCCCATGCAGGTGCTGATCCAGAGTGCTTTCAACGGTTTGAGCGTCGGCTCGGTGCTGCTCATCGCGGCCCTGGGGCTGGCAGTCATCTTCGGCCTTATGGGCGTGATCAACCTCGCTCACGGAGAGTTCATCATGCTGGGGGCCTACACCACCCACGTGGTGCAAAACGCCTTTAGGGCCGCGTTGGGCGAGGCGAGTCCGCTGTTCGAGCTCTATCTGCTGGCGGCGCTGCCGGTGGCCTTTGCCGTCAACGCCCTAGTGGGGCTGGCGCTGGAGCAAGGCATCGTGCGCCATCTCTACGGACGGCCGCTGGACACGCTGCTGGCCACCTGGGGCGTGAGCCTGATCCTGCGGCAGTTTGTGCGCAGCGCGAGCTGGGCGCTGGTGGCTGGAATGGTGCTGTTCGGCTTGCTGTTTGGCGGGGCAATCGCGGTGCTGCGCTACCGCCGGCAGTGGCCGGCACTGCGCGGGCGGGCCACGGCGGTGCTGTTGCCGCTTGCGTTGGGCATAGCCGCAGCCGCAGGCATGGCGCTGGCCCAAACAGGACCGGCCGCGATCGGCGAGCCTTGGTTTGGCAGCACCAACGTCAGCGTGACCGTTCCCAGCTGGCTGCGCGGCGGGCTGCCCGTAGGCGAGATGCAGTTTCCCTACACGCGCCTATTCATCCTGGCGCTCACCGCCGCCTGCGTCGCAGCAACGTACTGGTTCCTGCGGCGCTCGCGCTGGGGCCTGCGCATCCGCGCGGTGACCCAAAACCGCCGCATGAGCGCGTGCCTGGGCATCCCGACGCGAACGGTGGATGCGCTAACGTTCGCGCTGGGCTCGGGCCTGGCCGGCCTGGCAGGAGTGGCAGTAAGCCTGCTGGGGTCGGTGGGGCCCAACGTGGGCCAAAACTACATCATCGATACGTTCATGGTGGTGGTTGTGGGGGGCGTGGGCAGCCTGGTGGGCAGCATCGCCGCTGCCCTGGGCATCGGAACGCTGACCTACACCATCGGCTCGGGCGTCCTGCCACTGCTGCTAGAGGGCATCGAGCTGCTGCAGCCGCTGGCGGAAGGGCTGCGCTTTTTCGCCACCAACAGCATGGCCAAGGTGCTGGTGTTTGCGCTCATCGTGGTCTTTTTGCAGTTCCGGCCGCAAGGCATCTTCCCGCAGCGCAGCCGCGCCTAGCGCTATCCCAGGAGGGCGATCATGACGGCAGAACCGGCTACCGCCGTAGGAACGCGCCAGCGACGGCGGCGATGGTGGGCAGAGGCGCTTGCCGTCGCCGCGATCGCGCTGCTGCTGATCGCGCTTCTGCCGCCGCTGCTATCGGAGTTTACCCGCAACAACCTGGGCCGCTTCCTGGCACTGGCGATCGCGGCGCTGGGGCTGGATCTGATTTGGGGCTTTGCCGGGCTGCTGAGTCTGGGTCAGGGGATCTTTTTTGCCCTGGGCGGCTACGCGCTGGCCATGCACCTCAAGCTGGCGAGCGCCGACGGGCTGCCCGAGTTTTTCACCCTCTACGGGGTCAGCGAGCTGCCCTGGTTCTGGCAGCCGTTCCATTCGCTGCCGTTTGCCGCGATCGCGGTGTTCGCTGTCCCCGCCCTGTTGGCAGGCGGGCTGGGCTGGTTGGTGTTTCGCAACCGCATTCGCGGGGTCTATTTCACCATCCTGACCCAGGCAGCGCTGCTGGTGTTTTTCAACTTTTTCAACGGCCAGCAGGAGCTCATTAACGGCACCAACGGCCTCAAAACGGCTACCACTGAGCTGTTCGGCCGTAGCGTGGGCTCGTCCCCCATGCAGCTGGGCTTTTACGCACTGACCGTGCTGCTGCTGGCGGCGGCCTACGCGCTCTGCCGCTGGCTGACCAGCGGGCGCTTCGGTCGCTTGCTGGTGGCGCTGCGCGACGACGAGCGCCGCGTGCGCTTCTCGGGCTACAACCCCACTGGCTTCCAGGTCCTGGTTTTTGCCATCGCTGGCGGGTTGGCCGGTGTCGGCGGCGCGCTCTACACGGTGCAGTCGGGCATTATCAGCCCCTCGGCCATGGAGATCCCGTTCTCCATCGAGATGGCCATTTGGGTTGCCGTAGGCGGGCGGGCAACGCTAGTGGGCGCCATTGTGGGCGCCGTTGCGGTCAATCTGGCCAAAACGCTGCTGAGCGAGCAGCTACCGGCCGTGTGGATTTTCTTTCAGGGATCGCTGTTTCTGCTGGTGGTCACCGTGCTGCCGCAAGGCGTGGTGGGTTGGCTGCGCGTTGAGGGGCCCAACCGCCTGCGGCAGCTGTTGGGGCGTTCGCGCGTGGAGACCTACCCACAGCTGGAGCAAGATCCCGAGGTGAAGCGCGAACGGCAGGATTTGGAGAGATAGCCGATGGCCGACCCCCCCGTGTTGGCTACCGAGGAGCTTACCGTCAGCTTCGATGGCTTCAAAGCCCTCAACGGGCTCAACTTCCGCATGGCTGAAGGCGAGCTGCGGGTTGCTATCGGCCCCAACGGGGCCGGCAAAAGCACATTTTTGGATGCCATTACCGGCCAGGTGCAGCCTACCCAGGGGCGCGTGCTGTTTCGGGGGCAGTCACTGGCCGGGCGCTCGGAGCCCGACATCGCGCGGCTCGGCATCGGCCGCAAGTTCCAAACGCCGCGGGTCCATCTCAACCTGAGCGTAGGGGACAACCTGGATGTGGCCATCAACCGACGCAAAAGCGCGCTGGGGACGCTGCTAGGGCGCCCCTCGCGCGCCGACCGCCGCCACGCTGCCCGAGTGCTGGAGATGGTGGGGCTGGGGAGCAAGGCTCCCCTGCCGGCACGCTTGCTCTCGCATGGGGAGAAGCAGCGGCTCGAGATCGGCATGCTGGTGGCGCAGTCCCCCCAGCTGCTGCTGGTGGACGAGCCCGTGGCCGGGCTGAGCGCGGAGGAGACCGCCAACGTGGGCGAGCTGCTGCTGACCCTGGCCGAGAGCCACTCGATCCTGGTCATCGAGCACGATATGGAATTCGTGCGCCAGATTGCGCGCACCGTCAGCGTCTTGCATCAGGGATCGCTGCTGTGCGAGGGGCCGCTGGAGGCCGTGCAGAACGACCCGCGCGTGATTGAGGTCTATTTGGGCGAACCCGTTCCGGAGGAGGTCTGAGGTGGCCGTCACGAGCGATCCCATGCTGCAGCTCAGCAACCTCAATGCTTACTACGGCCAGAGCCACATCCTGCGCGATATCGACCTCAGCGTCGCCGGCGGCCAAATGGTGTGCCTGATCGGGCGCAACGGCGTCGGCAAAACCACGCTGCTCAAAACCGTCATGGGGCTGCTGCAGCCGCGCACGGGAACGATCACGCTGGCCGGGCAGCCCATTACCCACCTCCCACCTGATCGGCGCGCCCGCTTGGGCATTGGCTACGTCCCCCAGGAGCGCGAGATTATTCCCCACTTGAGCGTTGCCGAAAACTTGCTGCTGGGCCTGGAGGCGCGCGCCGAGGGCAAGCGTTCCCGGCGGCAGCTCCCCGAGGAGGTCTTCGAGCTGTTTCCGGACCTCCAAACCATGCTGTCGCGGCCGGGTGGCAACCTCAGCGGCGGACAGCAGCAACAGCTGGCGATCGCGCGGGCGTTGGTGGGCCGCCCGCGGCTGCTGGTGTTGGACGAGCCCACCGAGGGCATCCAGCCTTCCATCATCCAGCAAATCGAGGCGGCCGTCCGGCGCATTATCGAGGCCAGCGGCATCTCAGTGCTGTTGGTCGAGCAGCACCTGCACTTTGTGCGCCAGGCCGAGCGCTACTACGCCATGCAGAAAGGCGGCATCGTCGCAGCCGGTCCCACGCAGGAGCTCAGCGACGACGTCGTCAAGCAGTTTTTGGCAGTCTAGCCGATTGCGATGGACCCATCCGAGCGCGAACTAGCTGCCAGCTGGCAGCTACTGCGCTTGCTGCAGCTAGCCGACTCGGCCCTTCCCGTCGGAGCCTACAGTTACTCCGAGGGGCTGGAAGCCGCGATCGCGCAACAAGTCATTACTGATAGTGAAGCGCTGCAAGCCTGGCTGGTACAGGCCCTGCGCTGCGGCACCATCCGGCTTGAGGCCGCCGTGATGCTGCGCGCGGTGCGCAGCGTTGCCGCGGGCGATTGGGGCAGCCTCGCTAGCTGGAATGCCTGGCTCTCGGCCAGCTGGGAAACGCCAGAACGGCGGCAGCAAAGCTGGCAGATGGGGCGCTCGCTGCAGCGCCTGTTTGGTTCGCTTGTACCCAGCGCCCAGCCAGTGCTGGCGGCAGCGGGCGAGCCGTGCAATTACGCGATCGCGTTTGGGACGGCCGCTGCTTGCTGGAACATCGAGTCTCAAGCAGCTACCTTGGGGTACCTGCGCAGCTGGGCAGCCAACAGCATTGCCGCCGCCACCCGGCTAGCGCTGCTCGGGCAAACTGCCGGCCAGCAGATCCAGCTCGCCCTGCAGCCAACGCTCATCGAGACCCAACAAACGGTGACAAAGCTCGCCGACGATGACCTCGAGAGCTGCAGCTGGGGCACGGCGATGGCTGAGCTGGCGCACGAGCGCCTGCGCGTTCGCTTGTTTCGCAGTTAGATCCCAGGGCGCGTTCCCAAAGTCGAAATTGGATGCTGGCCGCAATCCCCATGGCGCAGTCGTTCTGGGGCCGCTCGATGCGGTTGCGCCGCCGGTAGCTGTTTTGGTCAAACGGGCCAACCTAGGGCTTGTTGCGCTTGCGTGGGATTGTCCATCGAGTAATACCAATTACGAGTAGTTTTGCACTAAAATAGGGGTGGCGAGCGGAAGGTAGCTATCGCCATGACTACTGTCTTCAACGTCGACATTGCAGAAAGCCCGCAGCAGTTGCAACAA
>PXQH01000061.1 GCA_003022125.1 Cyanobacteria bacterium QS_8_64_29
TCGCGTCTAGTGCATAAGCTACGAGGATTGGTATGAGCCTGAGGTGCGACGCCTACTGCTGGCGATAGTGCTGCCCAGCTTGCAGAGTGCCGAGCAGGCATTGCTTTGGTCGCACTGGCGTCGCCACCACCAGGCTGTCGCGCGGCGCTGTCACTACCGAGCTAGACCGCCCGATTCCAAACCACGGCTGTAGTACTAGGCTGGGAGACTGCCAGCTGGCGCGGCTCAGACCAAATTTTTGACCCGCTGCCGGGCGCTGGCTTGGGACCCAACCAGCACGACGGGGCAGTTGACGCGCTTGATGGCGGCGGCACTGACGCTGCGCGGGTAGAGAGCTTCCCAACCGCGCGGCTCGCGGCCGGTCATGACGATGGCATCAACAGCTGCTTCTTGGGCGACCCGCACGATGCTATCGACGGGTCGGCCGTAGCGCAGCTCAATCGCCACGCTCAGGCCCTGCCACTGCAATTGGGTCTGGCGCTCGAGCAGGTACTGCCGGGCTGCCCGAAGGCGCTGGCATTCGTGGTTGCGCTCGAGCTGCTCGAACAAGTGCTCGCCCCGAGGGCGGGATCCGAGAACTTGCTCGGGCCTAGCGTCAACGGCCTCGGCGGCAATCCCGCGGTACTGCGCCCGTACGACCCGCAGCAGGCGGATCTGGGCGTTGCGCTCGCGTGCCAGTGCTGCCCCCTGCTCGAGGGCGGCTTCGTCGCTCGGCAAGCCATCCAGCGGAATCAGCAGCGTGGGTTGCTTGTCCCCCTCGCCTAGGCGATCGAGTTGCTCGGGTGCGATTGCGGTTGCGGTCATGGTTCCCTCTCCCCTTAATGGCCATCCAGCTACTTCACAATGTGGCCTTTACAGGGGAGATTTACCCTCCGCCGGGTGGGTCACCCACCTGGGTGATTGCAAGCCCTACTGCACCAGCCCCGCGCGCAGGGCTTTCACGGCCGCCCGCACCCGATCGTCCACCGCAAGCTTGTTCATGATGCTGCGCACGTGGGTTTTGACGGTGTTGCGGCTCAGATAGAGTTGGGCGGCAATTTCGGGGTTGGTGTAGCCCTCCACCATCCAGTTGAGGATCTCGAGCTCGCGCTGCGAGAAAGCAGTCTGCTGGTAGCTGGCCTCGCCGGTTCCCGGCTGGAGGCGATCGATGATCGCGCGCGCGATTTGCGGGTGGAGGTAAGTCGCGCCTTCCCGGGCCGATTGGATGGCTGTGGCCAGTTGCGCCACGCTGGTGCCTTTGAGGCAGTAAGCATCCGCGCCGCTGGCCAGGGCAGCTACCACTTCGGTGCGATCAGTGTGCGAGGTCAGTACGACAACATGCACCCCTGGCAAACTTTGCTTGACTTGCTGCGTGGCAGCAATGCCATCCAGGCGCGGCAAGCCAATGTCCATCACGACAATATCGGGCTGGTGGGTGCGAGCGGCCTCGACGCCCTGAATGCCGTCTTGGGCTTGCGCGACTATCTCAAACTGCGGGTAGTCCGCCAGCGACTGCTCCAGCCCCAGCTGCATCATGGGATCGTCTTCCACAATAACGATGCGAAGCTTGTCGGCGCTGGCAGCCATAGCGCGTTCTCCCGCTGGCTGGCTATTGTAGTTAGCTCGCTGAGACGGACCGCCGCCCTTGCCGGCCTGCATTGCGCCAGCCGGGCATCGGATACGATTGAGGGCAAATGCCGCCTGAGGAGCCAGCCATGTCTGCATCCGTCACCGAGCGCAAGCAAGCCCGAGCCCTCTCGCTAACCCAACGGCCGCGCCGGCTGCGCAGCTCGCCGGCCGTGCGCAGCTTGGTGCAGGAGACCCAGCTGCGCTGTAGCGACCTGATCTATCCGCTGTTTGTGGCCGAAGGGGAGAACCAGCGAGTTGAAATCCCATCCATGCCGGGGGGGTACCGCCATACGTTGGACCTGCTGCTCAAGGAGGTCAAAGAAGCTGCCCGGCTGGGCATCCGCGCGATCGCCATCTTCCCGGTCGTTCCCGAGGCCAAAAAAGATGCCACCGGTAGCGAGGGCTGCAACCCAGACGGCTTAGTGCAGCGCACCGTGCGCGCGATTAAAGAGACGGTTCCCGAGGTGGCCGTCATTACCGATGTGGCGCTGGATCCGTTCTCGAGCGACGGGCACGACGGCATCGTCGAGGATGGCGTCATTCTCAACGATGCCACCGTCGAGGTTTTGGTCAAAATGGCGGTCTCGCAGGCCGAGGCCGGCGCCGACATTGTGGCCCCCTCCGACATGATGGACGGGCGCGTGGGCGCCATTCGCCAGGGCCTGGACGAAGCCGGCCATACCCACACCAGCATCCTGGCCTACTCGGCCAAGTACGCCTCTGCTTACTACGGCCCCTTCCGGGATGCGCTGGACTCCGAACCTGGCTTTGGCGACAAAAAGAGCTACCAAATGGATCCGGCCAACGCCCGCGAGGCGGAGAGGGAAGCGGCGCTGGATGTCCAAGAAGGCGCGGATATGGTCATGGTCAAGCCAGCGCTGGCCTATCTCGATGTCATCTACCGCATCCGCCAAAACACGGATTTGCCCGTGGCAGCCTACAACGTCAGCGGCGAGTACGCTGCCATTAAAGCCGCTGCCCAAAACGGCTGGTTGGACGAATCCCAGGTCATGCTGGAGACCTTGACCGGCATGAAGCGCGCGGGCGCCGATTCGATCTTGAGCTATTACGCTAAGGAAGCGGCACAGCTGCTGGCGCAGCAGTAGCCGCCTAAGCGCTGGCTCCCTCACCCACCAGCGTCTGCAGCTGGCGGGCGTCATGCAGCGCGCCGCCGCCAGCGTCGTTATTGAAATAGCAATAGGCCGGTTGCGCCCAGCGCTGCATCGAAGTGCTGGGGGTCGTGGGCCAACCAGTCCTTTTGCGGTAGCTCGGGCGGATAAAACCAGCCCCGCCAGTGCTTGTAGTTCCAGCCTGAGGTCCCGATGCGCGCGATCGCGCTCATGGCGCCCTCCAGCCCAACCGCTTGCCTACCAGTATGCCGCCTCCCAGACCCCCTGCACTCGCGATAGCATCGGCCCCAAAGCGAGCTCAAGGGGCCGCAACGCTATGGCACGCCAAACCATCGAATCCGTTCTGCAAGAAGATCGCACTTTCCCGCCGCCCAGCGACTTCTCACAGCAAGCCCACATTCCTTCGCTCGAGCGCTACCGGCAGCTTTACGAGCAGGCCCAAGCTGACCCCGAAGCCTTTTGGGCCGATCTGGCCGAGCGGGAGCTGCACTGGTTCCGCAAGTGGGACCGCGTGCTGGATTGGCAGCCGCCCTTCGCCCAGTGGTTTGTGGGCGGGCAAACCAACGCGGCCTACAACTGCCTGGACCGGCACCTCCATACCTGGCGCCGCAATAAAGCAGCCCTGATCTGGGAAGGCGAGCCGGGCGATTCGCGCACCCTGACCTACGCCCAACTGCACCGCGAGGTCTGCCAGATGGCCAATGCCTTCAAGCAGATGGGGGTGGGCAAAGGTGATCGCGTGGGGATTTACATGCCCATGATCTCCGAAGCCGCGATTGCCATGCTGGCCTGCGCCCGCATTGGAGCGCCCCACACGGTGGTATTCGGCGGCTTTAGCGCCGAAGCCCTCAAAGAGCGCCTCAACGACGCCCAGGCCAAGCTGGTCGTCACTGCCGATGGCGGCTGGCGCAAAGACCAAATCGTGCCGCTCAAAGCCAACGTGGACCAGGCCCTGGCCGATGGCGGCGCGCCCTCGGTGGAGAACGTGCTGGTGGTAGAGCGCACCCAGCAGGGTGTAGCCATGGACGCGCAACGCGATCGCTGGTGGCACGAGCTCAAGGCCCAGGTCTCGGCCCATTGCCCGGCCGAGCCCATGGACAGCGAGGACATGCTGTTCATCCTCTACACCAGCGGCACTACGGGCAAGCCCAAAGGCATCGTGCACACCACTGGCGGCTACAATCTCTACGCCCACATGACCGCCCAGTGGGTCTTCGATCTCAAAGACACGGATGTCTACTGGTGCACTGCCGATGTGGGCTGGATTACCGGCCACAGCTACATCGTCTACGGGCCGCTCTCCAATGGCGCCACCACGGTGATGTACGAAGGCGCCCCCCGGCCTTCCAACCCGGGGTGCATCTGGGATGTCATCGAAAAGTACGGCGTCACCGTGTTCTATACGGCCCCCACTGCCATCCGGGCCTGGATCAAAATGGGCGAGTCGCACCCCAACGCGCGCGATCTGTCCTCGCTGCGCCTGCTGGGCACGGTGGGCGAGCCCATCAACCCCGAAGCCTGGATGTGGTACAACCGCGTTATCGGCGGCGAGCGCTGCCCCATCGTCGATACCTGGTGGCAGACCGAAACCGGCGGCATCGCCATCAGCCCGCTCCCGGGCGCAACCCCCACCAAACCCGGATCGGCAACGCTGCCGCTGCCAGGCATTTTTGCCGATGTGGTCGACTCAGAGGGCAACTCGGTCCAGACCGATGAAGGTGGCTATCTGGTCATCCGGCACCCCTGGCCGGGCATGCTGCGCACGGTCTATGGCGATCCGGACCGCTTCCGGCGCACCTACTGGGACCCCATCCCGCCCCAAAACGGCCAGCACTCTTACTTCGCCGGCGACGGCGCGCGGCGCGATGCAGACGGCTACTTTTGGGTTATGGGCCGCGTGGACGATGTCATCAACGTGGCCGGCCACCGCTTGGGAACCATGGAGGTGGAGTCGGCGCTGGTCTCCCACTCGGCTGTGGCCGAAGCAGCCGTGGTGGGCCGCCAGGATGAAGTTAAAGGCGAGGCCGTGGTGGCCTTTGCCACCCTCGAGAACAGCGATCGTGCCAGCGAGCAGCTCAAGGCCGAGCTCAAAGAGCACGTTGCCCAGCAGATCGGGCCCATCGCGCGGCCGGCCGAGATTCGCTTTGCCGATGCGCTGCCCAAAACGCGCTCGGGTAAAATCATGCGCCGCGTGCTGCGCAGCCTGGCCTCCGGGGAAGAGGTAACTGGCGATACCTCCACCCTCGAAGACCGCAGCGTGCTGGGTAAGCTGCGCGGCAGCACCTGAACCGGCTCGCCGCTTGCCAGTCAGGCCCCGCCCGCTACCGGGCGGGGCCCAATAGTGGTCTGCGCTAGCCTGAGCGCGCTTGCAGCCCTACGCGGGCGCTCGCCTCCAGGTGGGAAGCCGTTTTAAACCGTTTTTAACTAACATGAGCTTGGATGCAGCAATATAGCAAAGCTAACGCTCAAATCATGCCCCAATCGTTTCGCCTCACCGCGCGCCTGCTAGCGGGCGCCGCCAGCCTGGGCGTTTTGGCAGCGCCCGCAGCGACTACAGTGCCGAGCGCCAACGCGGCTGAGCCTCGCTCACCCCAGGCCGGCCAGCTGGCGCAAGCTACCCAGTCAACGATTGCTGACCTTGTCTCCGAGCAAGCGCAATTTTCTACCCTGGCTCGGGCCCTAGAAGCGGCCGATTTGGCCCAGACCCTGTCGGGTGAGGGGCCCTACACGGTATTTGCCCCCACCAACCAGGCGTTCGAGCAATTGCCCGACGGCGCCCTGGAGCAGCTGCTCAAGCCCGAGAACCGAGCGATGCTGCAGCAGCTGCTCGAGCACCACGTTGTCTCGGGCGAGCTGCCCGCTAGCGAGCTAGAACCCGGTCGCGTTGAGGCCCTCTTGGGCGAGCTAGCAGTTGAGGTGGCTGATGATGGCAGCGTGACAGTGGGCCGCGCCAATGTGGTTCAACCGGACGTGCAAGCCAGCAACGGTATCGTCCACACTGTGGATCGCCTGCTGCTGCCGGCAGGAGCCGAGCAGGCCCTTTCTCAGACATCCAAGTCAGGGGATGGCGAGACAGAAACCGCCCAGGTCCCCTCCCAAACGACCGACTCAATGGAAGGCGAGATGGCAGACCAGGGCAAGATGGCTGCCGATCGCCCCACCCCATTTGCGCTAGTCCAGCTGGCGCAACAGGGCTTTTTCCGCGAGCAGGGCGTTCCTGCCCACGGGAACCTGCGCACCCAGGTGCGCAGCGGCCGCTTCGGCACGCGCGGGCTCATCCGCGCTGCCATCGAAGCCGGGCGGCTGACCCCGGATGTGGCCTCGGATCGCAGCTATCTCAAAAGCGTCCGGGATCTGCTGCAATCGGCAGGCGGCTACGACTGAGCCCCGTCTGGGCACTTGAACTGGAGCGGTGGCGCCAGCCGCTAGCGCCGCCGCGCCTGCAACTGGCGGTAAACCTCGCGCAGATCCACCTCGTGGTGCGCTAGCGCCACCAGGGTGTGGTAGAGCAAGTCAGCGGCCTCGGCGGCGATATGGTCGCGGTCATCGTCCTTGCAGGCCATGACCACTTCTGCCGACTCCTCGCCAATTTTCTGCAAGATCTTGTTGTCGCCGCGCGCGAGCAGCTTGCTGGTATGCGATCCCTCAACCGGATTGCGCTGGCGCTCGCGAATGGTGGCAAACACGGCCGAGAGGGTATCGGCCGGCGGCTCGGCCTTACCGCCTTCCACCTGGTGGAAGCAGCTCCGCTGGCCGGTATGGCAAGCAATGTCGCCCGCTTGCTCCACGCCCACCAGCAGGGTGTCACTATCGCAGTCGTAGCGCAGTGATCGCACCCGCTGTACGTGCCCCGAGGTAGCGCCTTTATGCCATGGGGCCTGGCGGGAGCGGCTCCAGAACCAGGTCTCGCCGGTCTCTTGCGTTTTGCGCAGCGACTCGCGGCTCATCCAGGCCACCATTAGGACGGTGCCATCGAGATAATCTTGGACCACGGCGGGGACCAAGCCGCGCTCGTCGTAGCGGATGCCATCGAGCGGGATGCGATCGCTTGGGGAATGGGTTGCGCTCATAGCGGCAGCGATGGGCACGCCAGCCCAATCCTACCGGATGGCGGATGCCATCGGTCGCGCCGCGTTGCCGCCTGTGCTCGGTAGGATCGAGGATGGGTGAGGCAGCGGGCGCTGCGCTCGACCCCGCGATCGCGACTGGCGAGTGCCTGTCCGTACAAACCCCAAGCGAGCGATAAGGAGGGAGGGGTGACGACTGCGACTTCGTTCCAAACTAACCAATCGAGTGCGATTTTTAACCGAGCGCAGCAGCTCATGCCGGGTGGGGTCAACTCCCCGGTCCGCGCGTTCAAATCGGTTGGCGGTACCCCCATCGTTTTCGATCGCGTCAAAGGCGCGCGCGCCTGGGACGTAGACGGCAACGAGTACATCGATTACGTCGGCACTTGGGGACCGGCCATTTGCGGCCACGCCCATCCCGAGGTGATCTCGGCTCTGCACGACACCCTAGACAAGGGCACCAGCTTCGGGACGCCCTCAGCTCAGGAAAACCAGCTGGCCGAGATGGTCATTGAGGCTGTGCCCAGCATCGAGATGGTGCGCTTTGTCAACTCCGGCACCGAAGCCTGCATGTCGGCGCTGCGGGTCATGCGGGCCTACACCGGGCGCGACAAGATCGTCAAGTTCCAGGGCAACTACCACGGCCACGCCGACATGCTGCTGGTCCAGGCCGGTTCGGGCATTGCCACCTTGGGCCTGCCCGACTCGCCCGGCGTGCCGCAATCGTCAACCAGCAGCACCCTGACTGCGCCCTACAACGACCTGGAAGCAGTCAAGTCGCTGTTCGAGCAGTATCCCGATGACATCGCCGGGGTTATGCTCGAGCCCGTGGTGGGCAACTCGGGCTTTGTAGCGCCCGATGCCGGCTTTTTGGAGGGGCTGCGCGAGCTGACGCGCGAGTACGGCGCGCTGCTGGCCTTTGACGAAGTTATGACCGGCTTTCGCATTGCCTACGGCGGTGCGCAGGCGCGATTCGGCGTCACCCCTGATGTGACCGCCCTAGGCAAAATCATTGGGGGCGGCTTGCCCGTGGGGGCATTCGGCGCCAGCCGCGAAATCATGGAGCTGGTGGCTCCGGCGGGCCCCATGTACCAATCGGGCACGCTCTCGGGCAATCCGCTGGCCATGACCGCCGGCATCAAGACCCTCGAGATCCTGCAGCGCTCGGGCACCTACGACTACCTAGAGCGCATCACCCAAAAGCTCATCGACGGCATCCAGCAGATCGGGCGCGAAACGGGGCAGCCCATCAACGCCAGCCACATCAGCGCCATGTTCGGCGTGTTCTTTACCGATCGCGCCATTCGCAACTTCGACGACGCCAAAACCTCCGATTTAGACAAGTTCGCCCGCTTCCAGCAGGGCATGTTGGCTCGGGGGATTTACTGGGCACCGGCCCAGTTCGAGGCGGGCTTTACCTCGCTGGCCCACACCGACGAAGATATCGATAAGACGCTCGAGGCAGCGCGCGAGGTCATCGGCAGTCTCTAGCCGGCCCTAGCGCAGCCCAACGCCAACGACTCTGAGGGGCCTAGGGCCCCTCACGTTAATGGCGCGTCCCCTCACTCAAGCTCGTCAAAGAGTTGGTCCTCAATGTAGGGTCGAACGCGCTCGAAGGCCTCGGGCGAGAGCACGTGCCAGCCGCCCTCGGGCGTGCGTTGGGCAAACAGCAGCAGTGGGTCGAGCGGGACGCAGACGGCGTACTCGGTGCCTTGGTGGTAGAAACTAGTCAGCACCTGGAACTCTTCGGATTCCTCCGATTCCTCGGTTTCGCCTTCCTCGGCATCCGCCTCGGCGTCGAACTCCACCACCAGGATGTCGCGTTCTTCGGCTTCGGGGAGCTCGCCGGCCACGGTGAGCGTGTACGCCGTGCGCTTTAGGGTTAAATCCTGCTCGGCCAGGACGGCTTGGGCATCGGCAAAGACCGCATCGATGGCTTCGTCCGCTTCCAGCAGGATTGCCTCGGCTGCCTCATCGCTGCCTTCCCACATGACCAGCGAGACGGGAGTGTCCTCGGGCAGCAACAGGCTATAGGTTTCTCCATCGAGCTCGAAGGTGCGTTCGATGCGGCAAGGGAGCGAGCGGCCGGCCTCATCCAGCAAAACAGTTGCTGCCGTGTCCGATTGCCCGTTAGCACTGCTGGGGGTGGCGTCCGTCATGAATGTCAGAGGGAATCGCTGGACGAATGGGGCGATCGCGGCGGCCTCCAGGGGACGCTCGGCAACCGCCAGGCAAGGTATTAGGCTCAGTGTAAGCGATCGCTGCCGGCCATCGCGAGTGCGGCAGCCACTGCCCGGCTGGTAACGCCAAACTGGAGGGATGGCACGCGTGCGGCACGCAACGGCATGATCCCACTGCAGCTGACCCTCCGCAACTTTCTCA
The DNA here is from genome assembly GCA_003022125.1 of Cyanobacteria bacterium QS_8_64_29. NCBI lineage: Bacteria > Bacillati > Cyanobacteriota > Cyanobacteria bacterium QS_8_64_29. Next base: position 9,188 of record PXQH01000061.1, read on the forward strand.
GCTACCGCGAAGCCTCGCTGGATTTTCGCGGCTTCAAAACGGCCTGCATCTGCGGTCCCAACGGCGCCGGGAAGTCCTCGCTGCTCGAGGCCATCACCTGGGTGCTGTGGGGCCAGACGCGCGCCACTGCCGAAGATGACGTTATCCACGCTGGCGCCACTGAAGCGCGGGTTGATTTCACCTTTGCCACCGACGGCCAAACCTATCGCGCCATCCGCAGCCGCCGGCGCGGCCAAAGCAGCGCCCTGGAGCTGCAAGTCCAGACCGAGAGCGGCGAGTTCCGTTCCATCTCGGAGCGGGGCGTGCGCGCGACCCAGCGCCAGATCGTGTCGCTGCTCAAGCTGGACTACGATACGTTCATCAACTCGGCCTACCTGCGCCAAGGGCGGGCGGACGAGTTCATGCTGCGGCGCCCCAGCGAGCGCAAGCAGATCCTGGCCGAGTTGCTCAAGCTCGATCGCTACGAAACCCTTGCCGAGCAGGCTAACGATCGCGCCAAGCAGTACAAGGGCCAAGCCGAGCAGCTGGCGCAGCAGTTGAGCGCCCTGGAGCAGCAGCTGCAGCAAGCCGAGAGCCTCGCCCAAGAGCGCGAACAGCTCGAATCGCAAATCGAAGCGCTGCGCGCGGCTCAAGCCAGCGATCGCCAGGAGCGGGAGCGGTTGCAAGCGCTCGACAACCAGCGCCAGACCCTGCAGCAGCAGCTCGCCTGGCAGCAGCAGCAGTACCAGACCCTGGCGCAGGACTGCGACCGGCTCGTCCAAGACCGCGATGCCGTGCAAGCCCAGCTCGATGAGCTGCAGCAGCTGCTCGAGCGCGAGACCGAGATCGCGGCAGGTTACGAAACCTACCAGCGCCTGCAGCGCGAGGAGCAGGCGCTGGCAAGCCAGTTCCAGCAGTACCAGGAGGCCCAGCAGCAGCGGCAGGCGCTCCAGCAGCAGCAAACCGAGCAAATCAACGCCCAAACCCAGCAGCTGCAGCAGATTCAGGCACAACTCGATTCGCTCGAGCAGCAGGAGAGCGAGCTGCAGCGGATTTTGGGGCGCGCCGACAAAATCGCCCGCGGACTGGAGCAGCTCCAGCACCACCGCCAGCGCTTGCAGCAGCTCGACGAGCGCCAGCAGCAGGCCTCACCGCTGCTGGAGCGGCGCGATACCCTCAGCCCCGAAATCGAGCGCGAGCGGGCCCAACTCGAGGCGCGCTGCAACCAGCTCAAATCGCAACAAGCGCAGCTGGACGAGCAACTCGCCCAGGCCCCACAACTGCGCTCGCGCCTGCAGGCGATCGAGGCCGAGATTGCATTGCTACAGAGCAAGCAAACCTACCGCCAGCGCGTCCAGGAAAAGGGCCAAGAGCGCAAAACGTTTCAGGAACGCTTGCAAGAAACCCAGCGCCGCTACCAGGAGCAGCTGTCGGCGCTCAGCCAGCAGCTAGAGCAGTTGCAGGCCAACAACGCGGTTTGCCCGCTGTGCGAGCGTCCGCTCGATGAGGCACACAAGCAGCATGTCGTCCAAAAAACCGAGACCGAGCAACAGCAACTGCAAGAGCAGTTCTGGGTGCTGCGCGAGCAGCTAGCCGCTTGCGAGCGCGAGCTGCAAGTGCTGCGCTCGGAGTACCATCAGCTGAGCGAGGCGCTGGATCCTTACGAATCGCGACTCCAGCAGCGCGGGGAACTGTCAGCGCAGCTGGCCCATGCTGGCGATCACGAGCAGCAGCGGCAGGCGATCGCGGACGAGATCGCCCAACTCGAGCGCTCGCTGGCTCAGGGGGACTATGCTCCCGAGCTGCAGGCCGAGTACCAGCAAGTGGAGGCTCAGCGGCAGGAGCTGGGCTACGACGAACAGACCCACGCCCTGGCGCGCGAGGAGGTGGAGCGCTGGCGTTGGGCCGAGATCGAACAGGCCAAACTGGAAGATGCCCGACAGCGCCAGGCCCATCTCGCGTCGCAAAAACCCCAGCTGCAGCAGCAGCACCAGCAGTGCCAACAGCAGATCGAGCACCTGCGCGCGGACTCGGAACTGCAGCAGCAAATTGAAGCGCTCGACCGGCAGCTGGCCGAGTTGGGGTACGAGCACTCGCATCACAACCAAGTCCTGACCCAACTGCAGCAGGCCCGCGCCTGGGAAACCCGCTACCAAGAGCTGCAGCGCGCCCGGCAGCAGGCCCCCGAGCTGGCCCAGCGCCAGCAGGAGCTCGAGCAGCGCCGCCAGGCGCGCGCGGCCGAGCGCGAGCGGGCCCAACAGCAGCTCGAGACCCTACAAACGCAGCTAGCCCAAACCCAAGACTGCCGCGCCGACATCGAGCACTGCGAGGAGCAGATCCAGCAGCGCCAGCAGCAGCTAGACGACCTGCTCGCCCAGCAGGGGCGCCTGGAGCAGCGCAGCGCCCAACTCGAACAAGTGCGCGCCCAGTACGAGCAGGCCCAGCAGCAGCAGCAGACGGCGCAGCGGCAGCAGCGGATCTATCGCGAACTCGCCCAAGCCTTTGGCAAAAACGGCATCCAGACGTTGATGATTGAGAATGTCCTGCCGCAGCTCGAGACCCAGACCAACCAAATCCTGTCCCAGCTGACCGGCAACCAGCTGCACGTTCAGTTTGTGACTCAAAAGGCCAGCAAGGGTCGCTCGAAAAAGCAGAGCAAGTCCATCGACACCCTCGAGATCCGGATTGCAGACCCGCAAGGGACCCGCGCTTACGAAACCTACTCCGGTGGCGAGGGCTTTCGCATCAACTTTGCCATCCGCTTGGCGCTGGCCCGAATTCTGGCGCAGCGGGCGGGAACGTCGCTGCAGATGCTGATCGTGGACGAAGGCTTTGGCACCCAGGACGATCAAGGCTGCGAGCGCCTGATTGCCGCCATTGGCGCGATCGCGCCCGAGTTCTCCTGCATTTTGGCGGTCACGCACATGCCGCAGTTTAAAGAGGCGTTTGCCCACCGCATTGAGGTGCGCAAGACCCAGCAGGGCTCGGCGCTGAGCGTGGCGGCCTAAACTGGGGCCGGTTCGCCGCTTAGGGCAGCCGCAATCCGCTCGCGATCCAGATCGCGACCGATCAGCACCAGGCGCGTCTGGCGCGCTTCCGCCGGATCCCAGTGCCGGTCGTAGAACGACTCCAGCCGATCACCGGCACCCTGCAGCACCAAGCGCATGGGCTTGCCGGGGACGTTGACCAAGCCCTTGATGCGATAAATCTCGTGCTGCCGCACTAGCTGGCGCAGCGTTCGGATCAGCGCCTGCGGCTCAAAGCCTCGGTCGAAGCAGAACTGCACGGCGCCGATGCGGTCGTCGTGTTCGTGGTCGTCCTCGGTGTCGTGGTGGCTGGGCCGGGCTGCCAAATCCCCTTCCACGCCAGCGTTGACCCCCAGCAGGATCTCGGGATCCACCCGGCCCTGGTGGCAGGGCAGGATCTTGACCCGCTCGAGCGCCTGCTGGTGCAGCACCTCGAGCGCGCGCTGGCGGGCCTCGCCATCCACCAAGTCCGCCTTGGTCAGCAGCACCAAGTCGGCGCAGGCCAGCTGGTCGGCAAACAGTTCTTCGAGGGGCGTCTCGTGCTCCAGGTTGGGATCGGCCTGGCGCTGGCGCTCGAGCGCGCTGCGATCGCCGGCGACCGCCCCGCTCGCCACGGCCTGGCAGTCGACCACGGTAGCGACGCCATCGACAGTGGCGCCATTACGGATCTCGGGCCAGCGGAACGCTTGCACCAGCGGCTTGGGTAGCGCTAGCCCCGAGGTCTCGACAACGATGCAGTCGAGGCGATCGCGGCGCTGCAGCAGCTCGCGCATGGTGGGGAAAAACTCTTCTTGCACGGTGCAGCAGAGGCAGCCGTTGGCCAGCTCGACCACGTTCTCAGAGGCCGCTTCCGGCTCCTCGCAAATTTGGCAGTCGCGCAGCAGCTCGCCGTCGATGCCAACCTCGCCAAACTCGTTGACCAGCACCGCAATGCGCCGCCCCCCATTGTTCTGCAACAGGTGGCGGATGAGCGTGGTCTTGCCGGCGCCGAGAAAGCCGGTAATGACCGTAACCGGGATTTTGGCAGCCATCAGTGCGTTCTCCTCAAAACAGCGAACCATCCGGGCGATCGAACTGCAGCCGCCCGATGCCCAAGTACAGCCCCTGCGCGCGCTCTCCTGCCGGATAAGCCGTTACCCCAAACAGATAAATGCCGCCGCTAGTGGGGTTTTGCCGCGACCGGATGCCGACGGTGAGCGTCGTGCCGGGCGGCGCCGGTTCGTCCAGGACCAGCGACACTGCCGATCCTTCGCGCTCGACAGCCTGTAGCGGGAAGGCGCGGCCGCGATTGTTGGGAACGCCGGCAAAGGCCACTGCCTCGTCGCGGAACCGCAGGGGTTCGAGGCCCTCGCGCTGGCGGATGCGCACGCGCTGGAGCGGCTCGCCAGCATTCTCAGGCAGCCGCAGCGTGAAGTAGTAATCAACCAGCGGCGCGCCCGGTTCGTCATGGAGGGCCCGGGCCTGGCGCAGGCGCGGCGCCGCCTCAAAGGCAACCGTCCCGTCAGGCGCCTGCAGGGCGCGCACTGCTGCCGGGACAGTTCCCAGCGCGCTCAGCGAGAGCACCAGCAGCCACCCGGCACGCAGCATCCCGCCTTCTAGAGCGCGGCGCTCAAAAAGACTAGGCCAGCGGCACTGGCAGCAGCGCCCGCGTAGCGCAGCAGGGATACCCCGGCCGCGCGTTCGATGAGGCGATTGCCCACCGCCAGCGCTGCCAACGCAATCGCTAACTGCGTCAGGCTAAACCCAATCAGGTAGGCCAGCAGCGGCGCCATCTGGGCGCCGATGATGGCTTCCCCGTAGGCGTAGCCGTGGAACAAGCCAGCCAAGGCAGCCAGGCCGGCAATGACTAGGCCGTACGGCCGCCGGGGCTGGCCCGCCCGCGCCCGCACGGCCAGCAGGCCGCCAAAGACGACTGTCGAGAGGGCAACGCCCGCTTGGGTTGCCGGCAGGGCGCCGCCGCCCAGGTGAAAGCTCGTTCCGGCGAGTGCGGCGGCCACAAACGCCAGCGGCACCACCCAGCCGCGCGTCCAACCCGTCGCAATCAGGCCGCTAAGTAGAACGAAAGCCAGGCGCTCGGGCTCGATAACGGGGTGGACCAGCCCCGAGAGCAAGCCGGGCCAAAAGCTATCGGGGGTCGTGCCGCCATAGGGGTGGTGGGCCGTTGCTTGCTGCGCAAAGCCCAACGATAGGGTCGCGGTTGCGGCCGCAACCCCCACATCGCGCCACGTTGTACCGCGGGCACGGTTGCGATTGCGGGGCTCGAACCAAGGGGAAAGCATAGGCATGTTGGGGCGTATCGCGCTGGGCGCGTTGTTGCGACAATTAAGCTGTCGATCGAGCGTCGGCCTCCCGCCCGCCAAGCGGTTGCTGGGCCAGCGTTGCCTCACGCCGTTGCGGGGCAGCGATCGCGGCGCAACAGGCAGCTCGGCAGGCGCTCAGGCAGCGGTTGCGGCGGGCCAGCTCGCGCGCGCTAGGGGATTCAAAAAGCGTTCGAACGCCATCCGTACCTCGCAGATGCAGCTTGCGTTGTTCTGCCGGCGGGCATTCTGGCTTAGCGGCCCTTGGGCCCCATCACAGCTGCGGGACAGCGCCGGCCTCGCACCGGCCTTTCCCCGTTACTTCCGATGGCTGCTCCCCATCGGAACCGGCAAGGTAGCCTCTAACCCTATCACACGCGATCGCCACCGGGCGCACTGCAGCGAGCGACCCCCATGCCAGTCGGCATGGGGCAAGGACAGCGATTGCGCGGCAGTTAGCGCGTCAGGAGGGCTGCGATTCGGGCGGGGCGATCACGCGGTCGATGCCCTGCTGGCTTCAACAACACTGCAGCAGGAATCCCCGATTCAAATCTCTGATTGAATTGCGGGAGGAATGTTGCAAGACACAGCGACAGTCTTCACGCTACGCCAGAAAACGATCGCCTATTGAAAACTGGATGGCTGAACCCCAGACTATAACGGTCGCCTGCAAGTTGAAGGCCAGCAAGGAAGCTGCATGGGAGATTGACGATACCCTCTCGACCTTTAATACCAATTCTCGTGGCTTGTGCACTAGATTCCGATCTCCGGAACTACCTCAATATGGGAGTCATGTTGTTTAGCAAGCGTGCATCCGCTGCTCAAATTGGTATAACTCGGCTTGCGAGTGGGCAAACCAGAATGTGCCGCCCAAGCTGGCTAACAAGACCGCGATGCAGTCGTTTGTCTATCAGCAAGTGCGGGCAATGCAGCTTTTGCTATAAAGCAATGTCAAGCCTGGCTGGCCGCGATCGGCTAGCAGGCAATTAGGCCAGCCCGACTAGCTGCTCGCTCAGCTCCCACAAGCGCTCGGCCTTGCGCTGGTCCTGGGCCTCGGGGGCGACTTCCTGGGCGTAGGCTTGGCGGCCTTCTATCTGGCGGCTGCCCCAGCTCCAATAGACACCGGAGCGGTTGTAGCCCGGGTCGGCTGTAACGGCGGCAGCGCGCTCGCCGGCCTGCTCCTCGGATACGTAGCCGCCGGTGACGTACTTTTGAAACAGCGGAAAGAGCTTTTGGAACACCGGACTGTGGTTGCGGAACAGGTTGGAGGTGGCGACACAACCGGGATAGAGCGAGCTGAAGGTAATGCCGGTACTGTCGTGATACCGGCGGTGCAGCTCCCGCATGGTCAGGACGTTGCAGAGCTTGCTGTCTTTGTAAGCTTTACCGGATTTGAACTTTTTGCCATCGATCATCGAGATGGGCGCCCTAAAGCCGGCTTCCAGGCCCGAGAGATCGCCCAGATCGGGCGGAGCCGGGATGGGGATCTTGCCGCCTAGCTCGTTGGGATTGGCCGTAACCGTGCCCAAAATGACCAGCCGGGGTTCAGAAACGGTGGCGTTTTTGAAGTCCTCTAGCATTAAGTTGCACAGCAGAAAATGGCCCAGGTGGTTGGTGCCCACGCTTAGCTCGTAGCCTTCCTTGGTGCGCATGGGCTCTTTCAGCAGCGGCAGATAAACGGCCGCGTTGCACACCAGGGCATCCAGCGATCGCCCGGTATTGCGGAAATCCTGCACGAACTGGCGGACGCTATCGAGCGAGGCCAAATCGAGGTCCAGGATGGTGTAGCTGTCCTGGGGGAGCTGAACCGAGCGTGCGGCGCGCTCGGCTTTGTCGCGATTGCGGCAGGCCATGACCGCATGCCAGCCGCGATTGACTAGTGCCTTAGTGGCTTGCAGCCCCACCCCCGACGATGCCCCGGTGATGGTCACCGTGGGCTTTTGATTCTCTGCCATGGTGCCTTCCTCCAAACCCCGTCTCTGCTATCTAGGATCGCATTTGTCGCTCAAGCGGCGGCTGTCGCGGTGCCGATCACCTCGCGAATGGCCTGCGCCGTTGCCGGTGCGAGCAGCACGCCGTTGCGGTAGTGCCCGGCAGCCACCCAAACGTTGCGATAGCCGGGGAGCGCTTCAATGATGGGGGCCGCGCGCCCTTCCGGGCGGGGCCGCCGACCCCACCAGTGCTGCCGGATCTCGGCCTCTGCCAGGGCCGGACAGAAGCCGAGCGCCGCCTGCCAGAGCTGCTCGAGTTGGGCCGGATTGGGGCTAACCTCGCCGGCAGCATCGGGAAACTCCACCGTGGCCCCCACCCAATACTCGCGCCCGCCCAGCGGGATCAGGTGCACGTCGCCGCCGGTAATGGCGGGTTGAAAGGCCGGATCGCCGAGCGTTTGGGGCAGCCGAACGCGCAGGGCTTGCCCCAGCACGGGGCGCAAATCTGGTGGCGGTGCCAGCGAGGCGGCCAGGGAAGCGGTTCCCAACCCGGCCGCCAGCACCAGCCAGTCGAAGCGCCAGCGGCCGGCGGTGGTGTGAAGGTATTGGCCGGCGCGCTGGTTGCCCCGCTCGCTAGCCTCAATAGACTCGACCGCCATTCCCCATTGGCAAGCGGCACCGTTGACTTGCGCGCCGGCCACCAGTGCCTGGGTGAGCGCGCTCGGATCCAGCTGCCGGTCGCAGGGCGAGTGAACTGCACCGGTAACGTCAGGACCGGCGGCATGCGGGCAGCGCGCCTGCAACTGCTGGCGGTCCCACAGCTCGAGCGGCCAGCCCTGGCGGCTTCGCGTGGCAGCCAGCTGCTGCCAAGGCTCGGGGTCGTCGCCGCTCAAGCGCAGTTGGAGCAGACCTTGGCGGTTGTAGGGAATGGTGCGGCCCGTGAGGGTCTCCAGTTCCGGAATGAGGGTCTCATAGCGCCGCAGGCTGGCCTCGCGCAAGCGCCACGCCCGACCGCGCGTCTTGCCGCTAATGGCCCCCAATAACAGCCCCAGGGCCGCTCCCGTAGCGCCTGTTGCCGGTTGCTGCGCGTCGAACAGGGTGACGTTGAGGTGCGGTTCCCGGCTCAGCTCGTAGGCGATCACGGCGCCAACGGCACCAGCTCCGACAACCGCGACCTCACTCATGCCGCTTCGTCCGGTTGCGGAACCAGATCGAGAAAGCCCTCAAGGGCTTGCTCGGCTCGCCCGTAGTTGGTGACGGCGCTGCCGCGATCGGCTGACTTGGCAGCAGCATCGATGCGCTCGAGATCGTCAAAGACCCGATCAGCGAGCTCTTCAGCCTGCTCGCGATCGCGCGGGAGCAGCTGGCGCGTTATGTAGGTCATGTCACGGCGCAGCTTGCCCAAGGGCCCGTGAATGAGCGACTCCACATCCGACCAGCGCCGCGCTTCAATGGCCTCCTCCAGCTCGGGCAGCCGCTCCCGCGCCTGCTGCACGGGCTGCAAACGGGTCTGGATTTGGGCGATTTGCTCGTTGCTGTAGGTCGCCGTTTCCTTCTCGCTGGGCGCGCCGCAACCAACCAGGCCGAGGGTGACGGCAGCGGCCAGCAGCAATGAAACAAGCGGACGCAAGCGTCTCATAACCCAAGCCCTCACCTCTGACGAGCTCTTCCATCGTTCCACCATCAGGATACTGATTTGCCGGCACCCCGCAGATGCTAGAGCGACTTGCGCCGCAAAAAAGTGCCCAGATGCGGATCGATTTCGGGCGACCAGTGCTCTTGCGGGTAGTGTTGGGCGCGCTCGAGCTCGACCAGATCGATATTGGGCGCAGCTGCCAGTTGCTGGGCCCGCTGAGGGCTCAACCAGGGATCGGCACTGCCCCAAACCAGCAGCGTCTGCTTTTTCCAGTTCGGCCAGCCGGCCTCAAGTTCAGCCATGGCCTGACCCAAGTTGAGGTTTTTGATGGCTGCCCCCAGCGCGCGTCCGGCATCGGAGCTTTGCAGGAACGGTTGGCGGTAGGCAGCCAAGTTGGCTTCGGCAATGCGGTAGCCGCTGCCGCCCTCCAAGGTCCGATCAACCAGCAGCGGATCCTGGGTCAACATCTCGCCCACCAAGGGCCAGCCCCAACGCCGCATCTTCCAGGGCAGCTTTGAGCCGGCGGCAAGCGGCGCATTGAGCACCACCAAGCGCTCGATGCGCTCAGGGTGCCGAAACGCGTACTGCACCCCCACTGACCCCAAAAACCCCTGAACCACTAGCGAGAACCGCTCCAGGCCCAAGGCGTCCCGAAAGCCCTCCAGTGCCTCCACGTACGCGTCGGGCGTGTAGGCAAAGCTCCGCCGGTCCGGCTTGCTAGAGAAGCCAAAGCCAATCCAGTCGGGGGCAATGGCGCGGAAGCCGCGCTTGGCCAAGCGGGGCAGCAGATCGCCCCAAATCAGGCTCTGGGCGGGCAACCCGTGCAGCAGCAGGATGGGCGACCGCTCGCCGGCGCCGCGCGGGTTGACCTCCCGATAGAACCAAACCAGCGCCCCCAGTTGGAGCGTTCCTTCGCGCTCGGCCACAGCTTCTGCTCGCGTTCGGCGTTACTAACTAGCGAGCCTAGCGAGCGATGGGCTGCGGTACAAGGCCCCTAGAGGGCCGTCACTGGCGCGGCGAGCAGTGCTCCCGGGCCTGGCATCCCACTGGATAGGCCGAGCGGTAGGTTCGCTCTCGCTGCCCGAACCAGGCGTAGCGGCGATCGCGGATTTGGGCGTAAGCGCGATCGCCCCAGCGTTTGAGGCCCGGTACGGCCAGATAGGCCGCGACGGCCTCGCGCGCCAGCGGCAGCTGTTGGGCGATGAGCTCGGCAGCCTCGCTGCCCTGCCAGCGGCGCTCGGGGGCCTGGGCATCAATGGCAACCATGCCCAGGGCGCACGCCTGCGGCGAGACGTCCCAAGCTTGCAACGCCCGCTCATCCTGCATGGGCGTATAGTCGAACTGCCGGCCGCGATCAAGCGCCTCCAGCAGGCAAACCAAGCTAACGCACAGGTTGCAATCGCCGTCGTAGATCAGGTGGTAGGGCATGGGGCACGGCCGCGCTGGTTGCCTCTATCGTAGCGGCGGCTGCTGGCGCGGCGGCGCGGCATCTAGTAAGGTGCAGGCGATGCGCGCAGCCGCCCTTATCCGTCCGCCATGCGGCGCCACCTTCTATCGCTAGCCGATTGCGAGCCGGCCGAGTACGAGACTCTGCTGCAAACCGCGGATCGGTTCCGCGATGTCCTCGCCGGCCGGACCAAAAAAGTGCCGGCCCTACAGGGCCAAATGGTGGCCAATCTGTTTTTTGAGCCCTCAACGCGCACGCGCAGCAGCTTCGAGCTGGCCGCCAAGCGCCTCTCGGCCGAGGTCCTCAACCTGGCAGCCGGCAGTTCCTCGCTCAGCAAAGGCGAAACCATTTTGGACACGGCCCAGACGTATCAGGCCATGGGAACCGACATTATGGCGGTCCGGCACCAACAGGCTGGGGTGCCCGCCGCGATCGCCGCCGAGATGGATCGCCTCGATTGGGAGGTGGGCATTATCAATGCCGGTGACGGCCAGCACGAGCACCCGTCTCAGGCCCTGCTGGATCTGTTCGCGCTCTACTGCCATTTGGCCCCACCCTCACCGCGACAGTTTTTGGCCGGCAAAAAAATCGCCATTGTGGGCGACATTCTGCACTCGCGCGTGGCGCGCTCGAACGTTTACAGCGCGCTCGCCATGGGGGCTGAGGTTAGCTTGGCCGGACCGCCCACACTCCTACCGAGCTACCTGGAGCGCTTGGTCGATAGCGAACGGCTCTCGCTGCACTGGTCGCTGGCGCCAGCCCTGGAAGGGGCCAACTTTGTCATGGCGCTGCGCTTGCAGCAGGAACGGATGGCGCAGCAGCTCGTGCCCAGCTTGCAGGCCTACCACCGCGACTACGGCCTCACGCGCGAGCGCTTGCAACGCTGCCACCCCGAGCTCCGACTGCTGCATCCGGGGCCGGTCAATCGGGGCGTCGAGCTCGAATCAGCGCTGGTTGACGACCCGCAACTGAGCCTAATTGCGCAACAAGTCAGCGCCGGCCTGGCAACGCGCATGGCGCTGCTGTACTTGATTGGCGATCACGGCGGGGGCGCGGCAGAATGAGCGGCTGATCGGCTCGGGAGTGCCCTATGCCAGCCCCAACCAGCGATCCGCCAGTGGCGGCGCGCTTGGCCATCTCGGCCCAGCCCCTATCATTGGATCGGGTCTATGCCCTGGCGAGCGCCCCCAGCAACGGCGCGATCGCCCTCATGAGCGGGACCGTGCGCAACCAGACCGAGGGGGCCGCCGTCACGGCCCTGGAGTACCAAGCCCACAAGCCCATGGCCGTCTCAGTCTTTGGCCAAATTGAGGCCGAGGCTCGCCGGCAGTGGCCCGCCCTCAGCCAGCTCGTCATCCACCATCGCGTGGGGTATCTCACAGTGGGCGAGACGAGCGTTCTGGTTGCAGCCGGCGCCCCCCACCGCGGCGATGCCTTTGCAGCCTGCCGCTACGCCATCGATGCGCTCAAGCACCGGGCGCCCATCTGGAAAAAAGAATACTGGGCTGATGGCTCGAGCGACTGGGTGGGCATGGGCGCGTGCGAGCGCTCGGACAGCCATGGTGGCGATGCAGTTGGCCGCAGCTAGGTTAAAATTGATCTATCGTGTTTGAGCTGGCCCCTCCCAGCTCGATGGCGCTGCTTTTGACGCAACGGAACCGCCATGGCACGCAGGCGCAATTCGGGGAACGCGAAGCAATCGACGCTGTTTAAGCTGGGCTACGCGGCCTGGGGCGTAGTCTCGGGGGCCTTCATCCTGGGCATTGGCCTGGGGATTTTGCTCACCTCAACCGTGACCTTTAACAGCGAAAACGTGGCCTCGCGCGAATCGATTCAGGCCAGCGTCCCCAACGCCGAGTTCTGCGTTCAGTACGGTTCTAGCGCTGTGGTGACCGACATGCGGGTCTTTATGACCATGAACCCGTTCAATGTCTTCGTAACGCAGCCGGCCATGCAGCCCGGCTGCGTCATGCAGCAGAGCAATTGGTCGGTGCTGGAGCAACAAGATCTGGTCAGCAGCGAGCAGGCGCGCGAGTGCCGCAAGCGCATGAATACCTTCGGCTTCACTGGCAGCTTGGAGGAATCGCCCCAAATCGATTGCATTTACCGCAACGATTCCGAGAAAAACCTGTTCCCGCAGGGCAAAGGCTTGGCGAAGCGGTAGTCGCCTAGGCTGCAAAATCCCACATGATGGGGGTACCCTCGAGGTGATCGCTCACCTGCCGGCCGATGGCATCGATTTCGTCCAGCTCGGCCGGTGAGAGCTGCACCTGAGCAGCCTGGGCATTGGCCTGGGCCTGTTCGGCATTGCGCGCGCCGGCGAGCGCGTGCACGTTGGGTTGCGCGATCGACGTTTGTTCATCGCTACCGTCTTGGCCCCAGCAGAGCGCGTTTGAGATCCCTATTGGTGTCACCGCCCAATGGCACCAACCCTAGCGATTGCAATCGGGATATGACGGCTGCCATCCCGCATGCCCTTAAGGAGTGGGCGGTCACCGTTGAAGCCCTGGAGTCCGGCGAGGCGATCGCGCTGTTGCGCAAAGGCGGCCTCCGCGATGCCGGCAAGCGCTTTCAGCTGCCCTACCGGCGCGTCCTACTCTATCCCACCTACGAACACCAGCAGCCCCACCTGTTGCAGTCCCCTTACGCCGAGCGCGTTACGCCCGTGCCCTCAGGCTGGCGCCCCGAGACCGTGCGCATTGGCAGTTGGGCCAACATTACCGATGCCTTCTGCGTGTGCGACGCCGAGGCCCTCCAAGCGCTACTGCCGTATCAAGTAGGCAATGCCCGATTCGCGCAGGAGCGCCTGCGCTGGAAGCCGCAACAACCGCTCTCGGTTTTACTGCTGCGCACCTACCGACTGCCCCAACCGCAAGCGCTGCCCTATCGCCCGGCCTACGGTGGGTGCCGCTCTTGGATCGAGCTGGAGACCTCTGTATCGCTTGCTGGGGCAACCCCAGCTCTAGATGAGAACAGCTACCGCGAACGGGTAGCGGCGGTCCGCACCGCCCTCGGGAGTGCTGCTTCGGGAACGGTCTAGTCCGCGCAGCCGCGCAGGAACCAGCCCAGCACGACCCCCAATCCACCGAAGCGAACGGCCTGCCAGAAGGCATCGTGCAGGTAGGCGTCGCTGCCGGCGCGGCGCTCGAGCGCCGCTGCCAGGCTTGCCAACTGCGATTGCAGCTGCTGCAGCTCGGCGTGCTGCTGTCCGCGGTCAAGCTGCGCGTAGCGCTGCTTGAGGTCTTGTAGCGAGCGCTCGAGCTGTTGCAAGCGCTGCTTCCACTGAGCGCCGCCATCGGTTTGCTCGCGCGGTGGTTGGGGCGCCATGATAGAAAGCTAGGAGGGCGCGTACGCCATTTTGCCCCCCAGGAGGCATTCATGTCCGAGTCTAGCCAGCTTACCCGCAACGAGGCGCTCTCGCAGTTCAGCACGCTGGAGTTGGCGCAGGCGCTGGCCGAACGTTTGGCCATCGGGCCCAAAGACTGGCACCGCCTCAAGGCCGACCGCCCAGCGCAGGCCGGCCAGCAGGCTGTCTCAGGACTGGTTTATCTGCTCAAAGGCACACCCCAGCAAGCCCTACCGCACCTACGCCAGGCCGTTGGCTGGCTGGATCGCTCCGTCTCAGCCCCGCCCTGTCCCAGCCACGGCCGCCATCAGCGCCAGTAGCGCCGCAAGCGGTGGGGACGCTTGCCCCCATCGAAGCGCTTGTACAGCCGCAATGTCCCGGGCGCTTCCCAATCAACGCTGTCGAAAATCTGGTACAGAATGCAAGCGCCGCGACCGTTCTCGGCGGCTTCGGGGGGCAGCAAGCTCTCGGGTCGGTCGGGACAGTCGTAGTGAGGGGCAAGGCCCGAACTGGCATCCGAGACCAACCAGATGCAGCGTTCGCGGGCAGCGCCAAAGCGGACGACGATGGTCTTGCAGGGATCGAGCTGGTTGCCGTGCTTAGCGGCATTGACCAACGCTTCCTGCAATCCCAAGCGCAGCTCCGGCTCCCAGGGGTCGGGGACGTGAGCTAGCAGCAGATCGAGGATGGGATGCAGATAGAGCGTGGAAGCAAAGCTGACGGTCGTCCACTCGGCTCGGTTGGGGCGGAGCCAGCTTGCAATCGCGCTCGATCGCTTACCCGGCAGTACGGGCATCCCCGAAGCACGCGCTGCATTCAGTCGCATTGGAATGCTTGCAAGCGGCAGCTTGATAGTGGGCCTGCCCTCGAGTGCAGGCTCGGCACCTGAAAGGCTTAAGCAGCAATTAAGGACTTTTTTATCCTAGCAAACGCCCGCTCGAGCAGCGGCGACTGCTAGCAACGCTGCAGCAGGGCCACGCACTCGACGTGCGCGGTTTGGGGGAAGAAATCGGCCGGCTTCACGCCGGTCAGTCGGTAGCGGTTGTCGCGGCACAACTGGGCTAAGTAGCGCGCTAGCGTTGCCGGGTTGCAGCTGATGTAGGCAATTTGGCGCGGCCCGAGCCGCTGCAAGCCGGCAATGGCGTCGCGCTCGCAGCCCTTGCGGGGCGGATCCAGCACGGCAATATCGGCATGGGAGACGCGCCTCAGCCCGCGCTCCACTGGCTCCGCGCGAAACGAGGCATTGGCGATCCCGTTGAGGTGGGCGTTGCGTCGGGCTTGCGCGATCGCGCTCGGTTGCGCTTCCAGGCCGATGTCGCGCTGCACCTTCGCCGCCAGCGGCAGGGTGAAGGTGCCAACGCCGCAGTAGGCATCCAGCAGCGTTTCGCGGGCTTGCGGCTGCAACTTCGCCATCGTGGCGTTGAGTAGCTGCTCGGCGACCTCGGTATTGATTTGAAAGAACGTCTCGGGGGTCAGGCGAAATTCCAGCCCCGCCAGGCGCTCGCGCGCAAACGGCTGGCCGGCCACGCACCGAGTCTCGGGGCCAAAGATGGCGTTGGAACGGCGCGGGTTGCGATTGAGGCAGACGCCGACCAACTGAGGGTAGCGCTGCAACCAGGCCTTGGCCTGGCCTTTGAGGCCTTTCAGGTGCCGGCTGGTGCTGACCAGCGTCAGCAGCACCTCGCCCGTCCGGCGGCCTACCCGCAGCGACAAGTAGCGCAGTTGCCCGCGATCGCGATCCTCATCGTAAGGACGCCATCCCTGACACTGGATGTCCTGCTTGAGCTCGGCTAGCAGCGGATCCAGGCGCTCGTCCTGAACGGGGCACTGGTTGAGATTGACCAGCTTGTGGCTGCCCGGGCGGTAGTAACCGGCCCGAATGCGGCCCGAGCGAGAGGCCTCGAGCGGGTAGGTAACCTTATTGCGATAGTGCAGCGGCGACTCCCCGGCCAGGATGGGCTCAACTGGCGGGTGGCGAAACCCGCCAATGCGCTCGAGCGTGCGAGCGACCCGCTCGCGTTTGGCGCTGCGCTGGTAGGCATCGTCGATGTGCTGCCACTGGCAGCCGCCGCAGGTATCGGCCACAATGCAGCGGGGCCGGATGCGGTGGGGCGATGGCTGGCGCAGCTCTTGCAGCTTGTCGCGGGCGTATTGCGATTTGATTTGGGTCAGTCGCACCAGGGCGTGATCGCCGGTTACCGTGTTGGGCACAAAGACCACGCGGCCCTGGGCGCGCCCGACGCCATCGCCGCTCGCGCTAAGGTCGACAATTTCGACCTCAACGGCCTGACCTTAACGGCCTGACCTTGCTGCCAGGGATTTTGACTAAGCTGGGAGATAGGCGCAGTCATGGCTCCGTTCTGGCTAGTCCCAGGCGCGCTCGGCAAGCAGTCCGATGACGAATGAAGGCAATCGTATGAGCGTAGTCAGCCAACTCATCCGCAAAGCCGACGATGAGCTGCGCTATCCCAGCAGCGGCGAACTCCGAAGCATTGAGAACTTTCTCAAGACCGGCGAGCAGCGGATGCGAATTGCTCAAACCCTGGCCGAGAACGAAAAAAAGATTGTCGATGAGGCCAGCACGCAACTCTGGCAGCAGCATCCCGAGTATATCTCACCCGGGGGCAACGCCTACGGGCAGCGCGAGCGCTCGCTTTGCCTGCGCGACTACGGCTGGTACCTGCGCTTGATCGCCTACGGTGTCCTGGCCGGCGATAAGGATCCCATCGAGCGCATTGGCATCATCGGCGTGCGCGAGATGTACAATTCGCTCGGCGTTCCCGTGCCCGGCATGGTGGATGCCATCGCGTGCCTCAAGGATGCCGCCCTGGGGGTGCTCGGCACTGAAGATGCCCGGGAAACGGCGCCCTATTTTGACTACATCATCCGGGCCATGTCGTGATCCAAGGCCGCGATCGCCGCCGGCCTACCTGGGGGACCCATTGCATGCGCGTTACTATCGAGTTCCAAGCTGAGGAATGCTGACCATGAGCAGTGCTGCCAGCGATGGACCGTTAGAAGCCCGCGAGGAGCTGGCTGCGGACGTCGAGCGGTTCGTCCAGCAAAGCCTCCCCGAATTTTCCCAGATTCCTCGCATTGGCGAGATTCTGGTCCGTCAGGGGGCAATCTCGCGGCCCGAGCTCGAGCGGGTGCTGCTGGAGCAACAAGCCGCCGATGCCCAGTCTCCCAAGTTGGGCGACCTGCTGGTTGACAAGGGGCTCGTGTCGGCCAGCCAACTGGAAGATGCCATCAGCAGGCAGCACCTGCGCTTTGGCGAGATCCTGGTCGAGAAAGGCGTCCTATCGCAGCCCCAGTTGGATCGGGCCCTGGCCCAGCAGCAAAGGGATGGGACCAAGTTAGGCGAAACGCTGCTCCGGATGGGCTGGATATCGCCGCAGGATTTGGTCAACAACTTGGCCGAGCTCTATTGGCGCAAGGCCGGATACTGGTTGTTGGAGTAGTGGGGACAGCTGCCCCATAGATCGCCAGCAAGCCCAGGCGGCTTTGAGCTCAGCATTGGTGATCGCGGCGCGGCTGCAGCGCTCGCTAGAGTCAGCCCAAGATAGCGAGATGCACGGCGAGGCCAGGGCGCTGCGCCAGCAGTTGCTCGCCTTGCAGCGCTCGCTGGCCAACCCGGAGGGCGACGCGGCCCGTAGCAGCGGCTCGCCGGCATCGCTGCAGCAGCAGAATGAGGCGCTCAAGCAGGACATTCGCCAGCTGAGCCGCGATTTGCAAAGCTGGGAGCAGCAATATCAAGCCCTAAAAACCGAGAACGCGCAGCTGCAGCAGCAACTTTAGGCCCGCGACTCAAGTGACCCAAACGCTCGAGCGACCGAAACCGAACGCAACCGGCTCATCCAGGTCATTCGGCACCTGCAGCAAGAAAACGAGCGCCTCCAAGCCCAGTCCCAACCGCGCCAAGCCGGTGTTGCCTCCGCCGGCAGCGATCGCGGCGCGCTGAGCCAGGGTCGCGACGGGCTCTATTACACTGCCGCCAGTCAAAGCCCGTTTTGCCCCAATTGCTGGCTTGCCGAAAATCGCAAAACGGTGCTGAGCGAGTCGGGAACCGCGGCGATCCGGGTTTATTCTTGCGCCCAGTGCCAGTGGCAGCGGCGCGCCTTTGGGTGAGCTGATGGCATGCGGACAGCGGGGCTCGAAGCATGGGAGCGCTATGTGCTTTCCTTGGCAACGCTGTCAACTGCACTCAGCCACTCGTTCCAGAGGGCGTGCGCTTGCCGCTCGAGCGTCGGGCTGTAGTGCGCTGTCTCCTGACGCAACTGGACAACGCTAGTGCCGGCAGTGGCGCCAATTTCGTGGGCGTGACCGACAAACCAGCGCTCCAGTCCTGGAGCCGTAACCTCAGGATGGAATTGCAGCGCCAAGCCCCACTCACCCCAGGCAAAGGCTTGGTTGGCATACAGCGCGTTGCTGGCCAAGCGGGTTGCGCCTGCCGGCAAGTCGTAGGTGTCGCCGTGCCAATGCAGGACGGCTGTCTGGGCCAGATGGCGTAGCGGCGATTGCCATCCCGCTGCGCTGAGCTCGATGGGCGACCAGCCCATTTCCTTGCAGTGGCCGGGATAGGTCCGGGCTTCCAAGGCGCGTGCCATGAGCTGCGCGCCCAGACAAATGCCCAGGGTTGGCAGTCCGGCCGAGAGCCGGCGGGCAATCCAATCGGCTTCGTTGCGCAGGAACGGATAGGCGGCATCGTCGTAGGCACCGATGGGTCCCCCTAGGATGACCGCCAACGTTGGGGTATGCGGATCGAGTTGCTGGAGGCGATCGGAGGTGGCTGATACGCACTCGATGGCGTAGCCGCGATCGCGCAGG
The DNA here is from genome assembly GCA_003022125.1 of Cyanobacteria bacterium QS_8_64_29. Lineage (NCBI taxonomy): Bacteria > Bacillati > Cyanobacteriota > Cyanobacteria bacterium QS_8_64_29. The sequence goes on from PXQH01000061.1 coordinate 27,677, forward strand.
TGCGGTTCCAAGCTGCCCAGGTCTTCAAAGGCAAGATGTTGGATTGTGATCGCGGTTTTCATGGCACCGAGCCTATTAGGGATCCCATCAGCGTATGGGATGAAAAGCCTATGGGCTATACCCTATCGGACACTGCAAGAGCGCTGCTAGCGGAGGCGCGGTTCCTCATGTTCCATCCGAACCAGCACGGAACGCAGCGAGCACACTAGCGATTGCAACAAGCTAACAGTCGCCGTTTGTTACGCAGCGATCGCATCGCGATCGCTTGGCCTAAACTTGAAAGTAGCAGCCCAGCCACGCGAACCGGATGGCGTCCCTCGAGGAACTGGCCCCCGCGCGAAACGACGAGACTGTCGTCTACGCCCCTTACTATCAAGGGACCAAGCGCAAGTTTTTGCCCTACGCCGTCAGCCTCTACCATCAAGGCGGGGTGGCAGGCGAGCACCCCATCGAGGGCGACTCCAGCATTCCGTTTGAGGCCAGCTGGTCGGTTTCGCAGCTGCCGACCGAGCGCACGCGCTGCCGCGTTCGGTTCGCTCGCGATCCGGATTTGAGCTACGAAACGACGCTCTCCAACGCCGAGCTGATCGACTGCTTGATCGAGCTGATTGAGGGCTATCGTACTAAGGCCGTCGCGGATTTCCCCCAAACCTTTTACCAAAGGCTTTTTGATGTTGCGCCAGCTGAGGTCTAAAAAAATCCGCAGGAGAGCGTCAAGCTAGGCACCGTTCTAGTCGAGCAAAACTGGCTCTCGCAGCAACAGCTCGATTGGGCCCTCCAAAAGCAGCGCGGTACGGGCGAGCGCTTGGGCGAGATCCTGACCCGACAGGGCTTGATCTCGCCGCAGTCGCTCTCTCAAGTTCTGAGCGAGCAGAAACAGCTCAACAACTTATAGGAAGCCGGGCCACCCCTAGGCGCTACTTGCCTGCCAGCTGCTCGACTGAGGCGGGAGCGGCATCGGGCGGTTGGGCTTGCGCTGTCTGGAAGATGGCCGTTCGCGCGATGGCGCCATCGGTAACGCTCAGGATGGGATTGGCCAGAATGCCAACAGCGATCGTCCCTGCTGTCGATAGCACCAGGCCCACCTGCAGCGGCCGCATGCCTAGAGGATGCCATTGCACCTGCGGATAAGCGCGCACCGAAGCCGACATTTCGTGGGTCTCTTTGACCACCATCATCTTGATGACGCGAACGTAGTAGTAAATCGAGATGACGCTGGTCACCAGGGCCACGATCACCAGCCCGTAGAGGCCAGCTTGCCAGCCCGCCCAGAACAGATACAGCTTGCCAAAGAACCCGGCCAGCGGCGGGATGCCGCCCAGCGACAGCAGGCAGATGGTCAGGGTCAGCGTTAGCAGCGGGTCTTTTTGGTAGAGCCCCGCGTACTCGGCAATTCGATCACTGCCGGTGCGCAGCGAAAACAGGGTGACTCCGGTAAAGGCCCCCAAATTCATGAACAGATAGACCAACAGGTAGAAAATAACGCCGGCGTAACCGGCTTCGGTGGCTGCAACCAAGCCCAGCATGACAAAGCCCGCCTGGCCAATGGAGGAATAAGCCAGCATGCGCTTCATGCTGGTCTGGGCGATCGCCACGGCATTGCCCACGACCATGCTCAGCAGCGCCAGAATGGCAAAGACCAAGCGCCAGTCCGAATCGAGTGGAAAGACCGCTACCAGCAAGCGGATGGCGAGCGCAAACCCGGCAGCTTTGGATCCCACGGACAAAAACGCCACCAGCGGCGTGGGGGAGCCTTCATAAACATCCGGCGTCCACTGGTGGAACGGCACTGCCGAGATCTTGAAGGCAATGCCGGTGATGAGAAACACCAGCGCAACGGCACTCCCCAGCGCCTGCGCCTCGCCTGCCTGGGCCAGCGCAGCCGAGATGTCGCTGAGGTAGGTCTTGCCGCCCGAGAGGCCGTACAGCAACGATGCCCCGTACAAAAAGATTGCCGAGCTCGCCGCCCCAAACAGCAGGTACTTTAAGGCGGCCTCGTTCGAGCGGGCATCGCGCTTCATGTAGCCCGCCATGAGGTAGGAGGCAATGCTGAGCGTCTCCAGCGAGACAAACACCATCACCAGCTCGTTGGCCCCAGCCAGCAGCATGCCGCCTAGGGTCCCGGTCAGCAGCATGGCGATGAACTCCGCCAGCGAACTCCCCGACTGCTCGACGTAGCGCACCGACATCAAAATCGTAATGGCCGTCGAGAGGGCAATGAGGCCGCGAAAGACGATGCTGAAGTTGTCGCCGCTAAAGCTACCCAACAGGGCCAGCGGGGCTTGGGCATCCCACTGCCAGGCCAGGGCTGCCATGGCAGCCAGCAGCCCGCCAATAGCTGCGTAAGGGGTCCAGCGGCCGGAGCTGCGGCCGGCGATCAAATCGCCGAGCAGCACGACCAAAAGCGAGAGCACGACAATGCCCTCGGGCAAAATAATGCCGACGTTGAGCTGACTGGCGATGCCGTTGGAAAACTCCATGACTTTGGGGATGGACCGCAACCGTACCTAGCGTACCAGCCGCTCGCGGCTGAGCCCTGCAGCCCGTTGCTGGTTACGTTGGGGACAGCGCTCGCTTGCCTCGCCGCCCGAGCCGCTAGAGTGGATCGCTACCACCATCGCTAGCGACGCAGCACTAGGGCCGCTCCAAGGCGCAACTGCCATGTCCAAGCTCGTCATCGTCGAATCCCCGACCAAAGCCCGCACCGTGCGCAACTACCTCCCCCAGGGGTATCGGGTCGAGGCTTCCATGGGGCACGTTCGCGATTTGCCGGCCTCGGCCGAGGAGGTCCCCAAAGCCTACAAGGGGACGCAGTGGGCGCAGCTGGGCGTCAATGTCGATCGGGGCTTCGAGCCGCTCTACGTTGTCCCCAACAGCAAACAAAAGGTCATCCAGGAGCTGCAATCGGCGCTAGAAGAGGCTGACGAGCTGCTGCTGGCAACGGACGAGGACCGCGAGGGCGAAAGCATCTCCTGGCACTTGCAGGAGGTGTTGCAGCCTCAGGTCCCCACCAGGCGCATGGTGTTTCACGAGATCACCCAGCCCGCGATCACCCGCGCCCTGGAGCAGTGTCGCGAGCTCGATAGCAACCTGATCCAGGCCCAGGAGACGCGCCGCATTCTGGACCGCCTGGTGGGCTACACACTGTCGCCGCTGCTGTGGAAAAAAATCGCGCGGGGCCTCTCGGCCGGACGCGTGCAGTCGGTGGCAGTGCGGCTGTTGGTCCAGCGGGAGCGGGCGCGCCGCGCGTTTCGCTCGGCCCAATATTGGGATCTCAAAGCCACCCTGTCCCAAAACGAGCAACCCTTTGAAGCCCGCTTGGTGGCGCTAGGGGACCAGCGCATCGCCACTGGGAGTGACTTTGACCCCAACACCGGCGAGCTGGCCCAAGGGCGCAATGCCCTGTTGCTCGATGGCGAGGGCGCTCGCGAGCTACAGCAGCGGCTCAGCCAAGCTTCGTGGACCGTCCGCGATGTCGACGAGCGCGCCACCACCCGCAAGCCGTATCCGCCCTTTATCACCTCGACGCTGCAGCAAGAAGCCAACCGCAAGCTCAAGATCTCGGCGCGCGAGACCATGCGCGTTGCCCAGAGCCTGTACGAGCAGGGCTACATCACCTACATGCGGACGGACTCGACCCACCTCTCCGACCAGGCGATCGCCGCCGCCCGCAGTTGCGTCGAGCAAAAGTACGGCAGCGACTACCTCAGCCCGAAAGCGCGCCAGTACAGCACCAGCACCAAAGGGGCTCAGGAAGCGCACGAAGCCATCCGGCCCGCTGGGACCGAGTTCCGCACGCCGCAAGAAACGGGGCTAGAAGGCCGCGAGCGCTCGCTGTACGAGCTGATTTGGAAGCGCACGGTCGCCTGCCAGATGGCCAACGCCCGGCTGACCCAAATTGGGGTGCGACTGATGGCGGACGATGCCGAGTTCAAAGCCTCGGGCAAGCGCATCAATTTTGCCGGTTTCTTCCGGGCTTACGTTGAAGGCTCCGATGACCCTGAAGCCGCCCTAGAGGACCAAGAAATCGTCCTGCCGCCGCTGCAAGTGGGGGATACTCCCAGCTGCACCTCGCTCGAGGCCATCGAACACGCCACGCAACCGCCCGGGCGCTATACCGAGGCGTCGCTGGTCAAAACGCTGGAACAAGAAGGCATTGGGCGGCCCAGCACCTACGCTACCATCATCGGCACGATCGCTGATCGCGGCTACACCCAGATGCGCGGCAGCACGCTGGTGCCCACCTTTACCGCGTTTGCCGTGACCAGCCTGCTGGAGACCTACTTCCCGGATCTGGTCGATGTAGGCTTTACGGCCAGCATGGAGCAAACGCTCGATGAGATCGCCGCCGGCCAAACCAGCTCGCTGCCCTATCTGGAGGCATTCTACGCCAGTGAAGGCGGGCTGAGCGAGCAGGTCCAGCAGCGCGAGCACCAAATCGACGCGCAGGCGGCCAAGGCCATCAATCTGGGCGATCTGGACGTCCAAGTGCGCGTCGGCCGCTTCGGCCCCTACCTCGAGGCCGAGCGCGACGGCCAAACGGTGACCGCTTCCATCCCGGATGGCCTCACTCCAGCCGATCTCGATGCCGAGCGCGTCGAGAGCCTGGTCCGCCAAAAAACTGAAGGCCCGGACAAGGTGGGCCTCCACCCCGAAACGGGCGAGCCCATCTACCTCAAAATCGGCCGCTACGGGCTCTACTTGCAATTGGGCGATGCCACCGAAGATAATCCCAATCCCAAGCGCTCCTCGCTCCCCAAAGGCGTCCAACCCGAGCAGATCGATCTGGAGCAGGCAGTGGGCTTGCTGTCGCTGCCGCGCACCCTGGGCTTCCACCCCGAGACGGGCGCCCCGGTCAAAGCCGGCTTGGGCCGCTTTGGGCCTTACGTCGTCCACGAGCGCGGCAAAAACGACCGGGACTTCCGCTCGCTCAAAGCCGATGACAACGTGCTAACGGTGGAGCTGGATCGGGCGTTGGCGCTGCTGGCCCAGCCCAAGCGCGGGCAAGGCGGCGGCCGCCGCAAAGCCAAAACGCCGCTGCGCGAGCTGGGAACCCATCCCGAGGACGGCGAAGCGGTCAACGTTTACGACGGCCCCTACGGCCCCTACGTCAAGCATGGCAAAACCAACGCCGGCATCCCCAGCGGCGAAACGGTCGAGAGCATGACCCTCGATCAGGCGCTGGAGCTGCTGGCCGATAAAAAATCGAACCAAGGCGGGCGTAAAAGCGGCAAGGCCCAGTCGGGTTCCAAGGCTTCTAAGTCCAACAGCAGCAAGGCCAAATCCGGCTCGTCGCGCAAGCGCAGCGCCGGTAGCAAATCCTCGCGCCGCAAGACCAGCTCCAGCTCAAAACAAACCCAGGGAAGCTAGCGGCCCGGGGCCTGGGTGGGAACGCCGCTCAGGCGCAGGGCTTCAAATAGGGTAGGGCAATAGGGGCGCAGGCCAAAGTGACTGGGATCGGTGGGGTTGCGGTGGCTGAAGTGCCGGCGGCGCAGGCAGAACCGATCCCAGGGCGATAGCTGCACGGGCAGCACGGCCACCAGCAGGCGGATCAACCAGCCCGGCAGCGGCAGGCGCAGGTAGATGCGCTTGCCCAGGTAGCGGCAGAAAGTGGCGATCGCTTCGTTGGCGGTCACGGCCGGGGCGCCCAACACCAGCTCCCGCGGTCCGGGGGCAGCGGGGGGCTGCGCCAGCAGCTGGCACACGATCTGGGCGATGTCGCGCGCGTGGATGAAGTGGAAGCTGCCCTCAACCCGCAACCACCGCGCCAGCGCGACCCAGGGGGCTGCGTCGGCAACGCCGGTGGTGAGGTAGGAGCGCGGCTTGCGGGCGTCGCCGCCAAAGACCAGCGTCGGGAACAGTACCGTGATGTGATCGGCCCAAGGCGACTCGCTCAAGCGCTGGTGGCAGGCGTATTTGGAGCGGATGTACTCGGTCCCCCAACGGGCGGCCGCCGGCAGCAAGCGGTGGTGGTAGTCCAAAAGGCTGGCCGTGGAGAAATAAAACACTTGCTGGCACACGGCGGGATCCAGTAGGGCCAGCAGTCGCAGGGTTTGCGTGACGTTGATCTCGAAGGCGGCCTCGCCACCCCACGCGGTCGCAGCCAGGATAGCAACCTCCACGGTTGCCAGCGTTGGGCCCCAGCGCTCGATCTCGCGCAGGTCGCCCTGCAGCACGCGAATGCCCGGCCGCGCCTGGCAATCCAGCTGCAGCTTGGCCGGATCGCGCACCAGCAGCAGCAGCTCGCAGTTGGTCTGTGCGATCAGGGCCTCGGCGAGGTAGTGGCCGATGCAGCCACTGGCGCCGGTCAGCAGGATGCGGGACGGGGCCATAGTGATCGCGCGCTGCCGGGCTCAGGCGCGCAGGGCCGAGCGGTGGGCCTGCTTGGCCGTCTCGAACAGGCAGGCCACGTTCTCCTCGGGCGTTCCGGGCAGGACGCCGTGCCCCAGGTTGAAGATGTGGCCCTGCGTGCCTGCCTTGCGGATGGTCTCGAGCGCGCGATCGCGCACGGTTGCCTGCGAGCCAAACAGGACGCCGGGATCGAGGTTGCCTTGGACTGGCACCTCCCCCAAGCGGGCCCGCGCCTCGGCCATGTCCACGTGCCAATCGAGGCTGACAACATCCACCCCCGAGCGCGGCAGCCGATCCAGGACACCAGCACTGCCGCTGACGTAGAGGATCAGCGGCGTCTGGGGATGCGTGGCCTTAACCTGGCGCACGACGCGCTGCTGGTAGGGCAGGGCAAACGCTTCGTAGTCTGCCGGGCTGAGCGTCCCCGCCCAGGAGTCGAATAGCTGGACGAGCTGGGCGCCCGACTCGATTTGGTAGCGCACGTAAACCGCGATCGCATCGGCCAGTTGGGCCAAAAACGCATGCAGCAGCTCGGGTTGCGAGAAGGCCATCCCCTTGATGTGGGTGTAGTGTTTGGAGGTTTGGCCCTCAATGGCATAGGCCGCCAGCGTCCAAGGGGCACCCACAAAGCCCAGCACGGCGGCCCGGTTGCCCACCTCCTGGCGCAACGCCTGCAGGATTTGGCGGATGAAGGGCAGCGAGGTCTCGGGATCGAGCGCGTGCAGGCGCTGGATTTGCTCGCGGGTGCGAATGGGGGGATCCACTACCGGTCCTTGCCCTTCGGCGATGGTGAAGGGGATGCCGATCCCCGGCAGCGGCGTCAGAATATCGGAGAACAAAATCACCCCATCTGGGGCGAACACGCGCCAGGGTTGCAGCGAGATCTCGGTGGCGATGGCAGGGTCTTCGGAGCGCTGGCGGAAGTCGGGATAGCGATCGCGCAGCTCCCGATAGGCGCGCATGTAGCGGCCGGCTTGCCGCATGAGCCAAACCGGCGGCCGCTCCAGCGGTTCGGCGCGCGCAGCGCGCAACAACAGCGGCTCCCCATCCGGCTCGGCCATCGCTATCGCCTCGCACCTGCGGCATTGCTGGGCCTCGGCCACCCTACCACGGTTCCCAGTGCAGCACGCCCGCCTCGCCATCAAGGCAGACGGTCGGGCCTACAGGGAGGGTGGCATTGGGACCGTGGTGCCCAAAGGGCAAATCGGCAACCACAGGCACGCCCAGATCGCCTAGGCGATCGCGCAGTACGGCTCGGGCATCGCCGCTGGGCCGGTCGGGGGGCGGCTCGCAGCGACTGAACCGGCCCAAGGCAATGCCGCTAACGGCTTGCAAGGCGCCGCTGAGCCGCCACTGGGTCAGCAGGCGATCAAGGCGGTAAGGGGCCTCGCCCACATCCTCCCAGGCCAGAATGGCCCCTTGCAGCGCTGGCAGCAGCGGCGTTCCCAGCAGGTGCGTTGCCACGCTCAAATTGGCGGGCAGCAGCGGGCCGCGCGCGCGGCCGCCGCCCCAACCATCTCCCTGCAGCGATTGGGGCGTGCGACCGGCGGCACAGTCGAACAGCCGTTGGATCGACCAAGCCGGTTCGCTCGCCAGGGTAGTAATTAGTGGTCCGTGGAGGCTTACCACCCCCAGCCGCGCCCACTGCCACAGCAAGCTCGTGGCATCGGAGAAGCCAATCGACCACTTGCGCGGCGGTGGCGGTAGCGGGGGTTCGAGCAAGCGAGCGCTGCCGTAGCCGCCGCGGGCGTAGAGAATGCCCCGACATGTTGGGTCGCGGCACGCCCCCAGCAGGGCCTCGCGCCGCTGCGCGTCGCTCCCGGCTAGATAGCCCTGTTGGGCCTCCACGCTGCCATCCAGCCGGATGGCAAAACCGCGCTCTTGCCAAATCGCCACCCCTGCCTGCAGCGACTCGGGGTCGCGCAGGGCACCGCTGGGCGCAACGACGCGCAGCGTATCGCCCGGCTGCAAGGGATGGGGAAACCGGTAGCCCATGCTCGCTGAGGATGGCATGCGGGCCCAATTTCAGGCTTGGCTCAGCTCCAGGATGTTGCCATCCGGATCTTGGGCGAATAGAGCCGCCCGACCCGAAGCGCTGGCTTGCACGGGTGCGCCGGCTTGCTGCAAGCGGGCCTTGGCCGCCTCGAGATCGGCAACGCTCAAGGCAACGTGCGCGTTGCGGCCCCATTTTTCGGCGTTAGGGTGCTGCACGCTCGTGTTGGGATCTTCGATTAGGTGGAGCTGGAACTCCCCAATTTGATACCAGCGGCCGGGGAAGTTAAAGGGACGCTCGACTTGCGGCAAGCCCAAAACGTTGCTATAAAACTGCTCCGCTCGCTCGATGTCGGCGACGGTAAAGGCGGCATGGAGGCAACGGACGACCTGCATCGCTTGCTCCTTGCAGCGGGCTCGCTCGTGTCATTCTAGCCAGCCGCATTTTGCCCTGCCGCGCTGCCGGCCGGCGTCCGAGCTCAGCCCATCGCTGACGGCTGCATCCCCTCTGGGGCGGATAAGCTAGATTGTAGCGCTAGGGATGGCGCAGCGCCGAGCGCGCGCGCCGGCTCGCTAGCCCCCCGAGACAATACTGACGCGATTATGCTGGTTGCTCCCCCCGCAACGCCCTGGCTGCTGGCACTGGCCCTGCCGGATACGCTCTTTTCCACCCAGGGCATCATGGTAATGCTGCTGGTCGCCTACGCCGGGGCCATGTGGCTGTTTTTGACCAGCGCGCCCAAGGTTTACACCGTCATGGTCTCTGACCTGGAAGTCGCGCGCCAATTCTACGAAGGCATCCTCAACTTGAGCGCTGCTGAGGTGCCGCTGCACTACTACTACAACTACGAGCAAACGCTAGGGGCAGCCAGTATGGATCCCATGTACCTGTCGGCCAATCCCAGCGCGGCCGGCACCTCGGCCAGTCTGAGCGGTTCGGATGGCCTTTGGTACCAGCTTAGAAAGAACGTGCAACTGCACGTCATCTCAGGGGCCAACTTTGGCAACAAGAACCAGCACCGCCACGTTTGCTTTGATCGCGACTGCTTGGACCAAATCTTGATGCGGGTGCAAGCGCGCCGGCTCAAGTTCAAGGTCCGACAGGAAAAGCCGCTCAACTTTTTGGTCAAAGACCTCGACGAGCGCGTCATCGAGATGGCCGAGGTAGCCAACTAGCGCAGGGGCCGCGCACCGAAGCGACCCCCAGTACGCGGTTCAGTCCGATTGCGCGGGGTACTCAAAGGTCCAAGACACGCTAAAGGGGTTCCACCACGGCTCGACGCCCGTTTCATCATCGGTGTGGCGGAAAAAGCCCTGGCCTTGGTGCGGTACCAGGTGGTAAGTCAGGCAGTACTGGCCTGGCCCGTCCATGGCAACGTTGTTGGCGTAATGCGGCCCGTCTTGGGCTGTCATAGGCAGCATTCGGCCGGCGCGCGACCAGTCGCTGCCGACTTTTTCGATGGTGTAGAGGCAGCCCAGGTAGGGAATCCAAGCGCCTTGGGAAAAGCCTTGGGCATTATCGGCGGTGGCAGAGACATCGCACTCCAGGTGGATAGTGTCATCCCCACTCGGCGTGGAGGCTGAGGCGCCATCTCGGCGCCGGTCAGATAGGCCGCTTTGACGGTGATGCCGTTGCGGGTCACGGGCTCGCCAATGTCGGCTTCCGAGGCTCGGACGCTTCCGGGGGTCACCAGCAACGAGGCCAGTCCCAGGGTCCAAGCCAGCGTTCGAGCGACTTGCATGGGATTCCTCCTCACGACGCGATTGGCAACAGCACCAGACTAACTGAAACTGGATTGCAGTAACAGTGGGCGGTACCGCTGCTGGCATAATGAAATCTGGTTGCTGCCGGAAGCTGCTTTGCCGCCCTCCCCGTTCGCCGAATTCCAGCCGCTTGCCGCGATCGCCACCACGCCAGCTGCGCTCAGGCAGCTGCAACCACTGTGCCGCGCGAGCGGGGCGACGCTCTGGGTGCCGCCTGCGCTGGGCGATTGGGAGGGCACCTGCTGCTACTCGGGCCCGCTTAAAGAACACCTCGCCGCGCTCTGGCCCCAGCACCGCGGATTTGTCTTTGGCTTAGCCACCGGTGCCGTCGTTCGGCTGATCGCGCCGCTGCTGGCGGATAAGTCTCACGACCCGGCAGTTGCGGTCGTCGACGAGCGCGCTCAGTTTGCCATCAGCCTGTGTGGCGGGCATCGCGGCGGCGCCGACCGCCTGACGCGCCTGATTGCAAGGCACTTGGATGCCACACCGGTGCTGACCGGCGGCGCCGAAGGTGCGGACCTGCCCGGGGCAGACACGCTGGGCCTACCCTTTGGCTGGCGGCGAGGCGAAGGGGATTGGACGGCAGTAAGCGCCGCGATCGCGCGCGGCGAGCGCGTCCGCGTCGTGCAAACGGCGGGCTCTCGGCTCTGGCAGTCGCACCTGCCAGCCGGGCATCCGCTGGTTTTTGAGCCTCAGGCCGAGCCCGTCGCCGCCCAAATCCGCATTGAGGCTGACGCTTCGGCCCCAGCCCAGGTGCCCACAGTCGCGTGGCACCCGCGAGTGCTGTGGTTGGGCATTGGCTGCGAACGCGGCACGCCCCAGTCCCAGATTGAGGCCGCGATCGCCCAGGCCTGCCAGCAGTACGGGCTGGTCCAGGCAGCCATTGCCGGCATCGCCACGATCGAGCGCAAGACGGATGAAGCTGGCTTGCTAGGGCTGTGCCGCGATCGCGGCTGGCCGCTGAAGGCGTTTCCGGCCGCATCGCTGCGCTCGGTTGCTGCTCCCACCCCCTCAGCCACAGTGGAGGCGGCCATGGGCACGCCCAGTGTGGCCGAGAGCGCGGCGCTGCTCGCGGTGGGGGCAGTGGATGGCACGGCCCCGGACGCCGGTGCCCTGCGCGTTCCCAAGCAGATCTCCAAAACGCCGGCGCAGCCAGGCGCCGTGACGCTTGCCATTGCCCAAGCGAGCGTGGAGTGGACCGGCCGCACGGGCCAGCTGCTGTTGGTGGGCATGGGGCCGGGCGCGCTCGAGCACATGACCCCTGCCGCGCAAGCGGCCGTGACGGGGGCAGACGCTGTGGTGGGCTACGCGCGCTACGTCGAGGCGATCGCCGCGCTGCTAGCACCGGGCCAAATCGTGGAGCCGTTTGCTATTACCCAGGAGCAGCAGCGCGCCCAACGCGCGATCGCGCTGGCTCGCTGGGGATTGACCGTTGCGGTGGTCTCCTCAGGGGATGCCGGCATCTACGGCATGGCCGGTCTGGTCCTGGAGGAGCTGCAAGGCAGTGGCTGGGACGGCCGCACGCCGCAGCTTGAGGTCATCCCCGGCATCACGGCCATGCAAGCTGCAGCCGCCCGCGTTGGCGCCCCGCTCATGCACGATTTTTGCGCCGTCAGCCTGAGCGATTTGCTGGCTCCCTGGTCGCTGATCCGGCAGCGATTGGAAGCGGCCGCCCGCGCCGACTTTAGCGTGGCGCTCTACAATCCGCGCTCGCAGAACCGACCGGACCACATTCGGGCAGCACGCGACATCCTGCTGGCGCACCGCGACCCGGCAACGCCGGTGGCGCTGGTACGCTCGGCCTACCGCGACGGCGAGCAAACCGTGCTGACCACCCTGGAGCGCATGCTGGAGGTTCCCATCGACATGCTCACTGTGGTGCTAGTGGGCAACCGCAGCAGCCGCTGCGACGGCCGCTGGATGCTGGCGCCGCGCGGCTACCGAGGCTTTGAGCGCGATGCTTAATCGCCCTCGCGGTTGAAGAGTTTATCGAGCACCCCCGAAACGATTGACAGAACGATCGAGCCCAAAACGGCGGGGAAAAAACCCCCAACATCAAAGCCGGGCGTTAGGTAGCCCACCAACCCAAACGCGATCGCGTTGACCACGAACAAAAACAGCCCGAACGTCAGGATCGTCAGCGGCAGCGTCAGAATTGTCAGGATGGGCTTGACCACCGCGTTGACCAGGCCCAAAACGGCGGCGCCAATGAGGGCAGCGGCAATGCCGCTGATGGCCAAACCGGGCACGAGCTGTGCCGCGATTAGCAGCG
>PXQH01000062.1 GCA_003022125.1 Cyanobacteria bacterium QS_8_64_29
CGCAGCGGCAGCACGACTGCCCTGAGTGCGGCTATACCACGCACCGGGATGTTGCGGCCGCTCAGGTCATTAGTACCCGCGGGCAGCGGGGAATGGAAACAGCCCGTGGAGGGGATGCGCCGGGACGCCTTGGGGCGCTAGGTGGCACCTGATGAAGTGGGAATCGCCGTCCTTTAGGGCGGCGAGGATGTCAAAATGCCCTCGCAGGCTTGCAGTCGGGATCGGCCATGGGGCGCGCTAACAAAGCTGTCCTCGCTTACTCGGGCGGCGTCGATACCTCGGTTTGCATCCCCTACCTCAAGCAGGAATGGGGGGTGGGTGAGGTCATTGCCCTCGCTGCCGATTTGGGGCAAGGCGAGGATCTGGAGGCACTGCGCACCAAGGCGCTGCAAGCAGGAGCCTCGCACGCGCTGGTGGCAACGGCCACCGACCGCTTCGTTCGCGACTACGCCTTCCCGGCGATCCAAGCCAACGCCCTCTACGAAGACCGCTACCCGCTCTCGACTGCCCTGGCGCGCCCGCTGATTGCCGAGTTGCTGGTGGAGACCGCCCACCAATACGGGGCAGATGCGGTCGCCCATGGCTGCACCGGCAAAGGCAACGATCAGGTGCGCTTCGATGTCTCGCTGATGGCGCTCGATCCCCAGCTAACCCGCCTGGCGCCGGCGCGGGAGTGGGGCATGAGCCGGGAAGCCGCGATCGCCTACGGCGAACGCTTCGGCTTACCGGCGCCTGTGGCCAAGGGCTCGCCCTACAGCATTGATCGCAACCTGCTCGGGCGCAGCATTGAGGCCGGCCCGCTCGAGGATCCGGATGCAGAACCGCCAGAGGAAGCGTTTGCCCTCACCTGCGCTGCGACGGAGGCCCCCAATGCACCCGATTACCTCGAAATAACGTTCGAGGGCGGCATCCCAACGGCGCTAGACGGCCAGGCGCTCGATCCCGTAGCGCTGATCGCGCAGCTCAACGAACGCGCCGGCCGGCACGGGGTGGGCCGCATCGACATGCTGGAGAACCGCGTTGTGGGCATCAAATCGCGCGAGATCTACGAAACACCAGCGCTGTCGGTGCTCATTGCCGCGCACCGCGATCTGGAGAGCCTGACGCTCACTGGCGATGTCACCCAATACAAGCGCGGAGTCGAGGCCACCTACAGCCAGCTGGTCTATCAGGGCTTCTGGCACGGCCCGCTCAGGTCGGCCCTAGATGCCTTTGTGGGGCAGACCCAAGCCCGCGTTACGGGGACCGTCCGCCTCAAGTTGTTTAAAGGGAGCGCTACTGTGGTCGGGCGCCGCTCTCCCTACTCGCTCTACCAGCAAGATCTGGCAACCTACGGAACCGAGGACCAATTCGACCACAAGGCCGCCGAAGGTTTCATTACCATTTGGGGCCTGGGGACCAAGGTTTGGTCGCAGACGGGCTTGCGCGCCTAGGTGGGAACCGGCTCGCCCGGCCGCAGGCGCGCCCACTTGCCCGCCTCCTGTAGGAAGCTGTCGCAGCCAACGACATCCCACTCCATCTCGATGCTGTCTTGCTGGGGCCGGATGTGAACGTTGATGGTGGGATTGTCGGGCTCGAAATTGGGCGCGTCCGTCAGGTGCGGCTGCTGGTGCTGGGTCTCGACCGCGTGGTAGGTGGTGCAGCGATCGACGTAGTGACAGTTGACGCAGATGCACATGGCCCTGGATCGCGCTTTATCTTGCTAGCTTAGCTCACCCCCGGGCCATCGCGAGTGCCAGCCCGTATGCCCAGCTCGCTCGAGGCAACGCCCCTATCGCCGCAGCAGTGGCCCTTCAATCTCAGCTGGCTGCCACCGCAAGCGCATTTGGTGGGGGGTGCCGTTCGCGATGCGCTGCTCGCTCGGCGGCAATCTCCCCTGGATTTGGACTTTATCGTGTGCGATGGCGCCATCGAGACGGCTCGCGCCATTGCCCGCCACTACGGGGCCGGTTTTGTCGTGCTGGATGCCGGGCGCCAGATCGCGCGGGTGGTGTTTGCTGGCGGCACGGTCGACTTTGCCTGCCTTGAGGGGGCAACGCTGGCCGCCGATTTGGCGCGGCGCGACTTTACGGTCAACGCGATCGCCTACGAACCGCGCGCGGGCGCAATCGTCGACCCGCTGCAGGGGCAAGCGGACCTGGAGCGCCGGTGCCTGCGCATGGTGGCCGCCGCCAACCTGCAAGCCGATCCGCTGCGCTTGCTGCGCGCTTACCGCCTGGCCGCCCAGCTTGATTTCGCCATTGAGGCGCAAACACGGGCCACTATCCGCCGCTGGGCCCCGCAATTGGCTCGGGTTGCAGCCGAGCGCGTCCAGACCGAGCTGCGCTACTTGCTAAGAGCCCCAGCGGGCAATGCCTGGCTGAAGGCAGCCGGCGCTGACGGTGTCCTATCGGCCTGGTTGCCCGATGCCGACGCGGCCGCTCTAGAATGTGCTGCCCGGGTCGATGGGGCGACTCGCTGGCTGAGCGAGCGCTGGCCGTCGCTGGCTCCCGAGCTGCATGCCCCGCTAACCAACGATCCCACCGCGTGCTGGCCGCTGCTAGCCAAATTCGCCAGTCTGGCAGCTCCCAGCGCTGATCGCGCGCAAGCGCAGCTGGCGGCCTTGGGCCTCTCGCGGGCCGAGGTTCGCAGCGCCGCGACCGCCGTCCGCCACTGGGCGCGCGTGGCGGCGGCCCCGCGCTCGATCCGAGCGCAGTTCGAGCTGTTTCGGGCGGTGGGGGCCGCCTTTCCGGGGGTGGCCTTGCTGGTTGCCGCGGCCGGCAGCGATCGCGCAGCGATCACGCAGCTGCTTGATCGCTACGCCCATCCGGGCGATCCGGTGGCGCATCCGCACTCGCCGGTCAGCGGCCGAGACCTGATGCGTGCGCTGGGCCTATCGCCCTCGCCCCAAATCGGCGAGCTGCTAACCGAGATTCAGCTGGCGCGCGCCTGCGGCGATATCGCAACGGCCGAGGAAGCACTGGCGTGGGCCGCCAGTTGGCTGGGCCAGCGCGCGCCCAAGACGGGCGACTAGCCGTAGCCGTGCTCGGCCAAAAACGCTGGCGTAATGTCGCTGCTGCCTGCGGCTGCCGCTTGGGGATAGCCCAGCAGCTTGTCAGCGTATTTGCCCAACAGATCGCTTTCTAGGTTGACCCAGCTGCCGACGGCGAGTTGGGCCAGGTTGGTGCGGTGGTAGGTCAGCGGCACGACGGCCGCTTGGAACCAGCGACCGTCGTGATCGCAGTCGGCGACGGTCAGGCTGATGCCGTTGACGGCCACGCTGCCTTTGGGCACCAGGTAGCGTGCGACCTGCCGCTGCCACGCCTCGCCGCTCCCCGAGGGTGCGCGAAAGACCAACTCCCAGGCCCGCTCGGTGGCCCTCGCCTCGGCGAGATAGCCCACGCCATCCACGTGGCCGGTGACAAAGTGGCCGCCTAGTTTGTCCCCCACCCGCAGGGCCGGTTCCAGGTTGACGGGGTCGCCACTTTGGCGGCGCTGGGCCAGAGCGCTGCGCTCGATCGTCTCGGGCGAGACCGTTGCCCTAAAGCCGCCAGCGCGCAGCGCTTCCACAGTGAGGCAAACGCCATCAACGGCAATGCTATCGCCCACCGCCAGCCCGGGCAGGATGGCAGCCTGGTCCTGAGCGTCAACCGTCACGACGGCGCGATCGGGGGCCGAGGGTACTAGGGTGCCTTGGGCGCAAACGAGGCCTGCAAACACGGCGAATACAGAGACCAGCTGTAACGGATGGGACCGGCCGAAACGGATCGGGCGCACAACCCGGCCCCCTGCCATCTATCCTGATCGTTAGGAGCAACCATAACGGTTTGCCCTGACCGCAGGCGAGGCCTTGCGTGCCGAGCGTTTTCAAGGGGCCAATCCATGATCGAAATGAAAGTTGCCGGGATCGCGCTGGATGCCGTCACGCGCAGCCCGATCACGTTGCTGAAGGATGGTGCCGAGCGGCGCGCCCTACCGATCTACATCGGTCAGGATCAAGCCCGCTCCATCGTTGGGGCCCTGGAGCAGCAGCAACCGCCGCGGCCGCTGACCCACGATCTGATTGCCAACATTCTGGAAGCGTGGGAGATGGAGCTGGATCGCATCATCGTCCACTCGCTCCAGGACAATACCTTCTACGCGCTGCTGTGCTTGCGCCAAGGCGATCGCAGCCAGGAAATCGACTGCCGCCCCAGCGACGCGCTGGCGATCGCGCTTCGCACCAACGCGCCCATTTGGGTGATGGAGGAGGTCGTTGCCGACGCCTCCATCCCGGTGGATCAGGACGCCGACGAGCAAGACCAACAGGCCTTTAAAGAGTTTGTCTCCAACGTCCGGCCGGAAGACTTCATCAAGCAGGGCGGCGGATCGGGCAGTAGCAGCGACTCAGCCTAACGGCAACTGGAGCTAGTCCCATGCGCTACCGGCGGTTCGGTCGGACGGAACTGCCGCTCTCGGTCTTTTCGCTGGGCACCATGCGCTGCCTGGGGAACGAGTCAGAATCGGTGCAAACGCTAGAGCGGGCGCTCCAACAAGGCATCAACCATCTGGAAACGGCCCGCGGCTACGGTCAAAACGAGCGGCAGCTCGGGCGCGCGCTCCAGGCAGGATTGCCCGTACGGCGCGAGCAACTCTACATCACTACCAAGCTGCCGCCCACCCCCAATGCCGACGCCATGCGCCGCTGGATTGACGAGTCGCTGGCGCGCCTGCAGCTCGATTATCTCGACTGCCTGGCCCTGCATGGGATCAACACCTGGACCCACCTCGATTGGATCGAGCGGGCCGATGGCTGCATGCAGGCTGTCGAAGAAGCGCTGGCCGACGGCCGCATCCGTAATGTGGGCTTTTCCACCCACGGCAGCCGCGAGCTCATCCTGGCCGCGATCGACACCGGGCGTTTTGCGTTTGTCAACCTGCACTACTACTACTTTTTCCAGCACCACGAGCCGGCCATCGCTCGGGCAGCCGAGCAAGACATGGGGATTTTTATCATCTCGCCTGCTGACAAAGGCGGTCGGCTCTACGATCCGCCGGCCAAGCTGCAGCAACTCTGCCACCCCTTCTCGCCGCTCGCGCTCAACTACCGGTTTTTGCTCAGCGACCCGCGCATTACCACCCTCAGCATGGGACCGGCTAACCCCTCAGAGCTAGACGGGCCGCTGCAAGTCGCTGATCGCGACGGCCCGCTCGATAGCGCCGAGCGCGCCGCCTTGGCGCGGGTCGAGGCGCAGCTCGAGCAGGCGCTAGGCCCCGATAAGTGCAGCCAGTGCTACCAGTGCCTGCCCTGCCCCGAGCAAATCAATATCCCTGAGGTCTTGCGGTTGCGCAACCTAGCCGTTGCCTACGACATGCAAGATTACGGGCAGTACCGCTACCGCATGTTCGAAAATGCCGGCCATTGGTTCCCTGGGGCCAAGGGCAACCGCTGCACCGACTGCGGCGAGTGCCTGCCGCGCTGCCCGGAGAACCTCGACATCCCGCGCCTGTTGCGCGATACGCACCAGCGCCTAGGTGAGCGGCGCCGCCGCCTGTGGGAGAACGAGTAACGTCGGGAGGGTCTTGGCAATGCGCCCCTTCGCGCTAGCGCTTGTGGGATGGGTGAGCCTCATGGGGGGGTGGGGGGAGCTGGCATCGGCTCGCGTGGCAGCGTCCTCGGCAAGCTGCCAACCGCCCCCAGCCACAATCGAGGCAACCGTCAGCAGCGAGCGTCCCCCGCAGTCAGGGTTAGCCGTTCCCAGCCTGTGGTGGGCGCAAGCGCAATTCGATCCCGATAGCGGCTGCCTCATCAGGCGCTGGGTGGCCTATCCTGATCGCCAACGCATCGATTTCATTGTCAACCGCCGGCGCTGGCGGCGCTTGGACTATCTGGACCGCTACCGCACGCTCAATCAGTTCGGCACAGTGGCTCGCTCCTACAGCTACGACCTCCAGGTCCTCGATGCCAAGCGGACGTGCCTGGCAACCTATCGCTGCCAGTTCCAGCGATCGCCACCCCGCTGCCGCGTTGCCTTTGGTTCCCTGTTGCAGCAGTACCTGCCAACCACCCCGGCCTCGCCCTAGCGCGCGGACTGGCGGATGCGGCGCCAGAGCGCTTGGTACTGCTGGCGCGCTGGCGTTGGCAGCGGTAGCAAGAACTCGCTGCGATCCAGCAGCGGCTGCGGCGGGTGGAGCAGTGGCTCCTGAGCCACCTCGCTCGGCAAGCGCTCGGCGGCCATGGCCGGCAGCAGCGGCGAGGCGGCGTTGCCCAACTGCGAAATTTGGCGGGCCGTTTGCAACTGCCAGCAAAAGCCAATCCAGTTGCCCAGCCGCGATCGCGCCTCCTGAGAGAGAGACTCCTTAGCCGCCGGTTTGACCCACAGATCCAGCCACAGCGCCGTGCCCGACTGGGGAAAAACCGCTTCAATTTGGGGGTAGCGCCGGCGCAGCGCTAGCAGATCGTGCGACCAACCCACCGCAGCCCACGTATCGCCCAGGATCAGCGGTTGCAGGTAGTGATTGCTGCTGTAGAACTTGACTTGGCGGTGCAGGGCTTGCAGCTTGCCCTCGAGCTGGGGCACTTGGCTCAGATCGCCCGTATTATACGAAGCGCCCAGTGCTTTGAGCGTCAGCCCGATGGTCTCGCGCGCGCTATCGAGCACCGAGATGCGATCGCGCAACTCGGGGCGCCAGAGGTCGGTCCAATCGCGGGGGCGCCAGCCCAGCGCGTCCAAGCGATCGCGATGGTAGGCAATCGCTGTGGCGCCCCAGCGGTAAGGCGCGCCCCAAATGGCACCACCCTCATCCGGCTGTCCTTGGGCATCGCGCCGCAGCGGCGCATGCCAGCGCGCTGGTAGCTGCGCCCAGTCTTGGAGCTCGGCCGCTTCAAAGGCGCGAATGGTGCCCTGTTGGATGGCCGGTTGCAGCCAATAGTCGCCTAGGGTTGCCAAATCGGCAACGGCCTCGGCACCACCGCCAAACGGCCAGAGGGCCCCAATGCCGGCTTGCTGTCCTGCCGAGTCCGCCTGGGCCTGCCACGCTTGCAAGCGCTCCCAAATGGTCCGGAGTTGGGGCTCGGGCGTGACGTTAAGGGCCGTATCGTTCCCGTGCTGCTGGCGGAATGCCGCCAAGACTTGCGGCGGCAGCGAATCCTGCAGCAGCCGCACGTCGAGGCCGCTGCGGGAGCGGCTGCAGCTGGCAGCAAGCGGGGCGAGGGCTAGGGCGCTCGTGCCCGCAAGAAAGCGGCGTCGGCTCGGCATGGCAAGCTCAGCTCGGTGGCGAAACGGCTTGATGGCGCTCGAGCATGCGCTCGATGGCGGTTAGGAGCTGCGGCTGCCTCCAACCCAGATAGAGCGAGGCAGCGATGGCGCATCCACCAGCGCCAACGCCTTCTTTGACGCAGCCCCCTTCATAGGCGCGCAGTTGGGCATAACTGGCACGCGCGAGACTCAGCTGCGTTGCCAGCAGCCGCACCTGCCCCACGGCGCAGGCCAGTCCTACCGTATCGCTGGCGGCATCTTCGGCAACCCATCGCGTGGTCCCCACAGCCACGCGCTCTAGCTCGCCCGCCAAGCCATAGCGATCACTGAGCGCGCGCGCCAGCGCAAAAACGGCCAGCATTTGCGTTCCGCCAGCCAGCAGAACGCCGCAGTGGCGGCTAGCTGCAATGGCCATCCCGGCAGCGGCAAGCTGCATGGGATCGCCCACCGCCGCCGCAACCGCCAGCGGATCGGCCCCGCGCGGTGCTAAACCGGCCCGCTGCAAGCCCCGCGCGGCCAGCTGCTGTTTCTGGGCGCCATTGCCGCCTGCATGGCTGCTGCTGACGCGCTGACTGCCGGCAATCCCCAAGCCAGCCAGCAGGGCCAGTGCTGTAGTCGTGCCGCCCACAACGCATTCGCTGATGGCAAGGTAGCGACCGCGACCGGCTGCTTGGCTCCCCAAGCGGGTTCCCCAGGCCAAGCCACGCTCGAGCAACCGTTGGGCTACTGCCGGCGGTAGGGCCCGCCCGGTGCTGAGGCAGCGTGCCGGTTGTCCCCCCAAGCCGATCGTGGGGACGGCAGGCTGGCGTGCCAAGCCGGCATCGAATAGATAGATGGGAGCGGCTAGGGCTTCCACTAGCGCGCGCGCGACCAGTGCCGGCGAAGCCCCCACTGACAGTGGCGGCAGGGCGCAGTAAGGGGTTGCCTGCGGGCCGTTGGCCAAAAACTCGGCATCGGCGATCGCGGTGTTGCGGCGGGCCTCGGGCGTGCAACCCGCCGCCGAGATGCCGGAGACCGTTGCAGTCTCGGTAAAGCCCAGCACGCAAGCCAGCAGCGGCTGCCGGCCGCGATGCTGCTGCAACCACTGCCGGCCGAACTCGGGGTGGGCGTAGGTGCCGATCACCCGCGGCTCCCCAACAGCGCTCGTACCCAGCGAGGTGGCTCCGGGATGGGGACTCCCAAGCGCCCTAGCAGTACCAACGACACCAGATGCACCACGAACGCGTACACCAGGTTCTCCACAAAGACCATCCCCAGGGCAGCGGTTTGGATGACGCCCAGGCTGGGCTGCGCGACGATCCCGAGCTGGATGAGCCCCCAATCGATCAACCCAGCGACTTGAGCGATGGTATAGCGCCACAGATCCTCGCCCACAAACACGGATAGGAGGGCAATGCGAAAAAAAAAGCCCAAGGTTCCCAGCAGCGCGCCCACCGGCACCGAAAGCGGCCAAGGCACCCCGCGGCGCCACATGGCGCCGAACTGGACGCCCATAACCCCGTAGGGCACCAGGTACAAAACGCTGCGCGGCGGTCCCATCAGGATCGAGAGCAAAAAACCAGTCGTTAGCGCGGCCATCCAACCCGTACGCGCCCCCCAGCGCAGGTAGGCCAGGGCAATGGGCACGGGGAAAAAGATCCGCAGCAGCGGACCGGGCGGAAAGTAGGAATTGACCAGCCAGATCAAGCTCGCCGTGCTGGCCAGAAAGGCGGTTTCGACTAGCGCTAGGGGCGCCTCGACTGGGGAGTGCGCCGAGCTCCTGGCCGATCGCTCGACTTCGGCTTCCTCGGCGGCATCGACCCAGTTGGGATCGGCGTTCTCCCGATGGGCCGCAGCATGGCGATGGTCGAATGCGTCGCTCACGATCGCGCGCGGTACTTGGGGTTATAGGGTGCCGCGGAACAAGCCCTGGGGCCGCAAGAGCAAAACCAACACCATCACCACCAGAGCTGCCGCCAGCTTGTACTGGGATCCCAGCAGCGGGACGCTCAGTTCCTGGGCCATGCCAATGATAAACGCGCCCGTGATCGCGCCGTAGGGATTGCCGATGCCGCCGGCAATCGTGGCCGCGAAGATCGGCAGCAGCAGGAACCAGCCCATATCGGGCCGCACGGCAGTCATGAGGCCGTAGGTCGTGCCGCCGATGGCCGCCAGCGTCCCGGCCAGCCCCCACGTCCAGAGCACCACGCGATCGACATCAATCCCCGAGATGCGCGCCAGATCGATGTTGTCAGCCACAGCGCGCATGGCTTTGCCCATTCGGGTCCGCTGCAGCAGCAAATGCACTCCCAAAATGGCAGCGCCCGCCAGCGCGATCGCCACCACGCGAAAGAAGGCAATGTCGAGGCCGAACGCGTTCAGCGCCGGCATTACCGGCAAATCGTAGGAGCGGTTGCTACCGCCCCAGATCAGCAGCACCCCGCTGCGGACGAACAACCCCAAGCCAATGGAGGTAATAATGAGCGTAGCAGCTGAGGCGCGCGCGCTGCGGGTGGGGCGCCACAGCAGGCGCTCGGCGAGCAACATGGCAGCCACCGTGCCCAGGGCCCCGAGCGGCATGGCCGCCCAGAGACTGGCACCGCCCGTATTGGCAGCCCAACTCACATAAGCCCCCAAAGTCAGGAAATCGCCGTGGGCAAAGTTGGGCAGGCGCAGCACCCCAAAGGTCAGGGTTAGCCCCATTGCTGCCATCGCCAGGGTGCTACCGATGGCTAAGCCATTGATTGCTAGCTGCAGGAGTTCCATACGCCGTCGCTCGTTTCGCCATCGGCCGGCCAGCGCGGATCGTAGCCGATACCGAGTCTCCCACGGCGGTTGCAGCTAGTCTGACTCAGCATCCAGCGAGCGGCGCTGCCACGGCCCGTAGTGCCGGGCGTAGTAAGCCAAGATGGCCTCAGCGCGCTGCTTGCTCTCGCCATCGAGCTCGGCGCTATAGGTGAGTCGCAGCCCTAGGGTTTGACTGCGCTCGTAATCGAATTGCTGCGCCTGTTGCGGAATGAGCTCGGCTTGTACGCCCTCGACTTGGCGCAGGTGAGCCGCTACCTCACAGTAAACGGCCAGCGAGAGCTTGGGGCAGCGGATGCGCTCCTGCCGGGGGGGCTGAGGCCTAGCGGCGCTCGCGTTTGCCATTGGGCTTGCTGTCTGAGTCGGACTGGGGGGGAGGTGGCAGCCGCTGCGCCGCGGGGGCATCCGTTTTGGGAAGAGTGGGCGCAACGGAGCCCACAGTCGCATTCGACCCCACCGTTTCGATCACTTGCTGTCCCTGCTGGGCCAAGACCACAGCAGGCGCTGGCTTGCGATTGGGGGCGATCTGCTTGATGCGAACGTGGCCGTCGGCCAAGACATCGCCTTCGCTGACGCGCTGGACGGCGCCCTCAGGGAGTTCGACGATCGCCCGAGCGCTCCCGCCGATCTGAACGATCCCCGTCACGCGGAGGGCGCGGGCCTGTTGCGCTAGCGGCGTTGGCTCCTCCAACTCGCCCGCGGCTTTGGCTAACTCTGACTCGGTGGCCTCGGGTGGGGGACCGGCGGGCGAGCGGCGGGCAGGCGACGTTTCTTCCGGCGGCGCCGGTTTCCGCTTGTCAGGTTGCGATTGTGTTGTGGTGCTGTCAGAGGCCGACTTTGCCGTGGGGGAGCGTTTATTCCCAGGAGAGGTTTTCTCCTTCTCTGACGGCGCCGGTTTCTGTTCGCTAGGTTGCGATCCCGTTTTAGCGCCGTTGGAGGCCGATCCTGCCGTTGGGGAGCGTTGGTCCGGTGGCGGACTGGGTTGCGATCGGGCTGCGGTCTTGCCAGACGCTGGGGATTGGCCCTCATCCGAGCCAGGGGCCGGGCGAGCGGGAACGGCAAACCCGGCAAAGGGATCCTGCCCTGAGGGCTGCTTGGGGGTGTTTTGGGCAAGCTGCTCCGGATCGGCCGCCGAGCGCAACCCCGACAGCGGCTCGGGCGAGGGCTCAAACTCGCGCCCTTGGAACAGGTCCTCAGGTGGCTGCTGCTGCGAGTCTGAGCTCGGCGCCTGTTGCTCGCTATCGCCACCGCAGCCGCCTAGGGCGAGGGCGAACGCCCCAACCGCCGCTTGCCATTGCCGTCCCATGTTGCGATTTACATTCGTTTAAATGCGCCTGGTTCGGCGCTGGGCGCTGGCTTACGGTAAGGGCACAGCCACCGCTAGCGAGGGAACGGTCGTCCCATGAACGCGCCTGCGCCCCATCATAAGGCTCAAGGCCTCAAGCCCGGCAAGCCGCGCCCGGCTAAAGAGCTCTGCAGCGAGTGCGGCCTGTGCGATACCTACTACATCCACTACGTCAAAGAGGCCTGCGCGTTTCTCAACGAGCAAATTGCCGAGCTGGAGGCCCAAGCCCACGGCCGCAGCCGCAACCTGGACGACCCTGACGATTGGTACTTTGGCGTTCGCCAAAACATGGTGGCGGCGCGCAAGCAAGAGCCCATCGAGGGGGCGCAGTGGACTGGCATTGTCAGCACCATCGCCTGCGAAATGCTCCAGCAGGGCGAAGTCGAGGGTGTAGTTTGCGTGCAAAACAGCGAGCAGGACCGCTTCCAACCCGAGCCCATCATTGCCACCACCACTGACGAGATCCTGGCCGCGCGCGTCAACAAGCCCACGCTCTCGCCCAATCTCTCGGTCCTGGAGCAGGTTGAGTGCTCGGGCATGAAGCGCTTGCTGATCATTGGCGTGGGCTGCCAAATTCAAGCGTTGCGATCGGTCGAGCGCGAGCTGGGGCTCGAGAAGCTCTACGTGCTGGGCACGCCTTGCGTGGATAACGTCACCCGCGAGGGGCTGCAAAAGTTTTTGGAAACGACTAGCCAATCCCCCGATACGGTCGTCCAGTACGAGTTCATGCAGGACTTTCGGGTACACTTCAAGCACGAAGATGGCTCAGTCGAGAAAGTGCCGTTTTTCGGGCTCAATACCAAAGAACTCAAAGACATCTTTGCCCCCTCCTGCATGAGCTGCTTCGACTATGTCAACTCGCTAGCCGATCTGGTTGTGGGCTACATGGGGGCGCCGTTTGCCTACCAGTGGCTGGTGGTCCGCAACGAGACCGGGCAGCAGATGCTGGATATGGTCTGGGACCAGCTCGAGACCCAGCCGGTCACCTCCAAAGGCAACCGCAAAAATGCGGTCCAGCAGAGCATTCCCGCTTACGAAAAAGGCATTACGCTCCCCATGTGGGCCGCCCGCCTCATGGGGGTGATTATCGAGCGCATTGGCCCGCAAGGCCTGGAGTACGCGCGCTTTTCCATCGACTCGCACTTTGCGCGCAACTACCTCTACGTGCAGCGCAACTACCCCAACAAGCTTGAGGACCACGTGCCCGAGTTTGCCAAGCGCATCGTCGGGCAGTATGAGCTGCCGGAGTGACCTAGCGCTCGGCCAAGCGCTCTTGCGAGGGGGCGGCCGCGGCCGAGTCGCTACCGTCGCCCTGCTCCAGGATGGTCGGCACCAGCAGCGGTGGGGTCTGCTCCAAAAAACCTGCTCGCACGAAGGCAGCGTAAATGCCGGTCTCCATGGCAATGAGCTCGCGCTGCAGTTGCTCGTCCGCCATGGCCTCTAGGGAAGGGGGATCCTGCTTTTGCCCTTCCAGTTCGCCTTGCAGCTTGCCCAGCTCCTGGCGCACGAGCTCGCGGTAGCGGAAAAACTTGGGGTTGAGCTCCCAGCGCTTGACCACATCGTCTTGGTGGAGGTGATTGAGGATCTGGTTGAGGGCGACCGAGCGCGCGATCACGCGTACGTAGTTGTCCGGCGTTCCCGGATTGCTCCCTTTTAGGCCCAACCACTCCAGTAGCGGCTTGGCAGTTAACCCCTGCACCAGCAGCGTAAACAGCACCACCCCAAACACCGTGGCCTCAATTGCCTGCCGCTGCACCAATACAATGGGGACGCTCAGCGCGAGCGCGATCGACACTGAGCCCCGCAATCCCGTCCACCACAGCAACGTCTGCTCGCGCCAATCAATCTGCGAGCCCGCCAGCCAATAGCTCAAGCCGCCCAAGCCGTAAACGGCTAGCGCGCGCGAGACCACAACGGCGCCAATGGCGGCTGCAATGGGCAAAAGGTTATTGCCCAAATTGGTAAAGTTGATCTGGTCGCCAATGAGCAAAAAGACGATCGAGTTGACCAGAAACGCCACAAACCCCAAAAACTCGGTCAGGACTTGGTGTTTTTGGGGATTGAGCCGGTGGGTGCCAAACGAGCCCAAAATGGCGCCGGCGGTAATAACTGCAACCACGCCCGAGCCGCCCAACTCCTCGGTCGCCAAGTACGTGCCGTAAGCCGCCACCAACAGCAACGAGCGGCCCAGAAAGCGCAGGTCGGAGCTGGGGATGAGATAGGACAGGGTCAGGCCCAGCAGCGACCCGACAACCAAGCCGATGCCCACTAGCGCCAGCACCTGAGCGCTCAGGGCCAGCGAGTTCGTCATGGCGAGCTCGACTGGCAGATCCATCAGCAGTACAAAGGTGACGACCGCCAGGGCCGAGTTGAACAAGTTTTCGCCCTCAGTCAACACCATCAGGCGTTTGCTAACGCCCAACTTGCCAAACAGGGCTGTGATGGGGGCGGGCGAGGTTGCGGCCAAGCTAGCCCCCGCGAGTAGGGCAATGTGAATCGAGACGCCAGCGAATGCCGTCAGGGCCAGCGCAACGCAGGCAATGGTGACCACAACCCCCAGACCGGCGTAGAGCGCGATAGGAATCCACTCGCGCTTGAGCAGGGTCCAGTCCAGGTCCCAGGCCGTTTTAAACAGCAGCGGTGGGACGAAAACGAACAGCGTGACTTCGGGCGGCAGCGCGATCAGGCGCACGTCGAGCAGGGAGAACCCCAACCCGACAATCACCAGCAGCAGTGTATAGGGGATATCGCGAAACGGGCGCAGCAGTTGCGATAGGGTGGCGACGCTCAGCGATACCGAAAGGACCAGCAGAAACTGCTTGAGGTTCTGTTGGACGGCGACTTCGCCGACAACGTTTTCTAAAGCCATAACGTGAGGTTGCGCCTAGCTCGCTACATGCGGCCTAGCTCACCCGCTAAAAGCCGTGGCGTTACGCACCTCACACCTCAAAACAAACGAGCAACCGGAGCGGCGTCCTAGGTTGCCATTAACTGGCTCCACTGGCTTTGCGCGCGATCGCGTGGCGTTAGAACCGTTTTGTTGGAGCAGCGCCTGCTAGATAGGGGTTGCTTCGCCTATGAGTGTAAACGATCGCGCCGCTTGGCGAAACAGTTGCAATGCCTAGTGAGCCGCCCGTTAGGGACCAGCGGGGGGCAGTTTGCTAAATTGAAGGTCTTAGCGCGAGCCGGGCAAGGGGCAACTCGCAGGGTATGGCGCTAATCGTGCAGAAATACGGCGGTAGCTCGGTTGCCTCGGTCGAGCGCATCCAAGCCGTCGCCCAGCGGGTGGCACGCTCGGCGGCAGCAGGCGATCGGGTGGTAGCGGTCGTCTCGGCCATGGGCAAAACGACTGACGAGCTCATCGCGCTGGCGGATCGGGTATCGGCCTCCCCCGATCGCCGCGAGATGGACATGTTGCTGTCCACCGGCGAGCAGGTCTCCATCGCGCTGCTGAGCATGGCCCTGCAGGCGCTGGACCAGCCGGCGATTTCGCTCACGGGCGCGCAGGTGGGCATTGTCACCGAAACCCAACACAACCGCGCCCGCATCCTCAACATCCAGACCGAGCGGTTGTGGCGCCACCTGGCGCAGGGCAAGGTCGTAGTCGTCGCGGGATTTCAGGGGATTGCCGGTCAGGGCGAGCTCGAAATTACCACCCTGGGGCGGGGCGGCTCGGACACCTCGGCTGTGGCCACCGCGACTGCCCTAGGCGCCGATCGCTGCGAGATCTATACCGATGTGCCCGGCATTCTGACCGCAGACCCCAGCCTGGTTCCCCAGGCCCAAATCGTCTCGGCCATCACCTGCGATGAGATGTTGGAGCTGGCCAGCCTGGGGGCCAAGGTGCTGCATCCGCGCGCCGTTGAGATTGCGCGCAACTACGGCGTCCCGTTGGTCGTGCGCTCGGCCTGGAACGATGCCCCCGGTACGCGGGTCTTATCGCCGGTGCCTAAACCCCGCTCCACCGACAACCTCGAAGTCGGCAAGGCTGTGGATGCCGTGGAGCTCGAGCGCGATCGCGCCAAGCTATCGCTCATGCGCGTGCCCGACTCGCCCGGCATTGCCGCCCGCCTGTTCGGTGAGATCGCCCATCAGGAGGTCGATGTGGATCTGATCGCGCAGTCGGTCTATGAGGGCAACACCAACGATATTGCCTTTACAGTGCGGCGCGCCTCGCTCGGGGTCGCCGAAGCCGTAGCCGAGGCGATCACGCCCGCGTTGGGCGACCCCACGGCTGCTGCCAGCCACCCGCCTGAGGTGGCCCTGGAGCGGGAGGTGGCCGAAATCGCCATCTCCGGGGCCGGGATGATCGGGCGCCCCGGCATCGCCGCCACCATGTTCTCGGCACTCAACGACGCGGGCGTCAACATCCAGATCGTCTCCACCTCGGAGGTCAAAGTCAGCTGCATCATTGCGCTCCCGGCAGCGCCCGAGTCGCCCTCGAGCGAGGCGCTGCTTGATCGGGTCATTGCCGGGCTGTGCCGCACCTTCGAGATCGGCAGCTCCCCCGTTCACCTGCCAGCCGGCGATCGCGAGGCGGCAGCGCCGGCGGTGCGCGGGGTAGCCCTCGATACCGATCGGGCCCGACTGGCCGTCCGCCACGTCCCTGATCGCCCCGGAACGGCAGCCCGCATCTTCAACCACTTGGCTCAGGAGCGCGTTCAGATCGACACCATCGTGCAATCCCAGCGCTCGCGCCTGCACCGCGGACAACCCACCCGCGATATTGCCTTCACCGTGCCCTCGGCCGATGCCGAGGCCGCCCAGGCAGCCTTGCAGGCGCTGGCTCCGGGGCTGGACTGCGGCGAAGTGTTGCTCGATACGGCCATTTCTAAAGTGAGTGCCGTAGGCTCGGGGATGCTGGAGCAGCCCGGGGTGGCGGCGCGGATGTTTGCGGCCCTGGCCGAGCGCGGCATCAACATTCAAACCATTGCCACCTCCGAGATCAAAATCAGCTGCGTGGTGGCCCAAGCGCACGGTCCGGCCGCTCTGGAGGCCGTTCATACGGCTTTCGGGCTGGCCCAGCACCAAGCGCCCGTGCCGGCCTGAACCAGAGGCTATTAGATAGGAAGGGACTGTTGAGGTGAGGAGCTAGCATGCACCAGCACGGCGTCACGATTTGGTTTACCGGGCTCAGCGGCGCTGGCAAAAGCACGATCGCCCGAGCCCTGGCGGAGCAGCTGCGCGCGCGCGGCCACAATCTGGAACTGCTCGATGGCGATGTCGTCCGCCAGAACCTGACCAAGGGACTGGGCTTTAGCAAAGAAGATCGCGACGAAAACATCCGCCGCATCGGCTTTGTGGCGCATTTGCTCACCCGTAACGGCACCATCGCCATTGTCTCGGCCATCTCGCCCTACCGCGCCGTGCGCGAGGAGGTGCGGCAGCGCATCGGCCACTTTGTCGAGGTGTATGTCAGCACGCCGCTAGAGGTCTGCGAAGCCCGCGATGTCAAAGGGCTCTACCGCAAGGCTCGCTCGGGCGAAATCCAGCAGTTCACCGGCATCGACGATCCTTACGAACCGCCGCTGACCCCAGAAATCGAGTGCCAGACTGATCGCGAAACCGTGCAGCAGAGCTTGGACAAGATCGAGGCGGCGCTGGCGTCGTGGGGCTATCTTCCCCAAACCAGCGACCTCAAGCGCTAGCAGCGGCAGCGCGCTCGGAGGCAACTGGCTGGCTCGCCAATGGTGGAGTTGTTGGGGCTGGACTGGCAGGCATGGGCCACGCTCGCAACGATCGTTGCCATGCTGGCCGCCCTGCTCAAAAGCAGCGGCCACCCGGATCTGATCCTGCTGGGTGCGCTGGGGATGCTGCTGTTGCTGGGTATCCTGACGCCGAAGGAGGCGTTTGCCGGGCTGTCCAATCCGGCCCCGCTGGCGGTGGGGGCCCTGTTCGTGGTGGCCGCTGGCGTTCGCAACACCGGGGCGCTGAGCTGGGTGGATCCGCTGCTATTCCAGCCGTCGCGCTATCTGCCTGCCACCTTGGGCCGCCTCATGCTTGCCAGCGCATCGCTCTCGGCGTTTTTGAATAACACGCCCATTGTGGCGATGCTCATCCCGCGGGTAGAGGCTTGGAGCGAAAAAAGCGGCATCCCTGTTTCCAAACTGATGATGCCGCTGTCGTTCGGTGCCATCTTGGGCGGGACAACCACCCTGATCGGCACCTCGACTAACTTGCTAGTTTCGGGGCTGATGGAAGCTTCCGGCTACTCGGGGTTGGGCCTATTCGAGCTGACCCCGGTTGCCGTGCCGGCTGCTCTGGCAGCCATGGCCTATTTTGTCCTGGTGGGGTATCGCCTGCTGCCCGAGCGGCGCCAGGGTGGGGCTACTGTCTCCAGCGAGCTGCAAAATTGCCTGTTCGAGCTGCGCGTTGCGCCCAACTCGCCCCTGGCGGGCAAGACGGTGCAGCAGGCGGGGCTGCGTTCGCTGGGCGAGGCGTATTTGCCCTACCTGCACCGGGACGGCCACTTGCTGTGGGCTGCCCCGGAAACGGTGCTGCGCGAAGGGGACATCCTCGATTTTGTCGGCAATCCGTCTGCCATCGACAAACTGCTGGAGCGGCCGGGGCTGGAGCGGACCGTGGATGGCGTTGGTTCGCCAGAGCTTACCGCGCATCCGCTCTACGAGGCCATCGTTGCCCCTTCCTCGCCGCTGGTGGGCCGAACGCTGCGTGAAGTGGGGTTCCGCGAGCGCTATGATGGCGTCGTGCTGGGCATCCACCGGCGGGACGAGCAGATCCGAGCGCCGCTGGGGCGCGCCCCCATCCAAGCCGGCGATTTGCTGTTTGTCGAGGCCCCGCCCGGTTTCGATCGGCGCTGGAGCGGGCGCCGCGATGAGTTTTATCTGGTAGCGCCCTACCGCGGCGAGCAGCCCAAGCCGCAACCCCAGAAGGCCCCCATCGCGATCGCGATTTTGGTCGCCACAGTGGCGTTTGCCGCCACCGGCATTGCCCCCATTGCCATGACGGCCTTTTTGGGCGCGCTCGCCACCATTGCCACCGGCTGCCTCTCGCGACAGGATGCCCGCCGCGCCGTGGACCTATCGGTTTTGATCGTGCTGGCCGCTTCGCTGGGGTTGGGGCGCGCGGTGGAAAAAACCGGCCTGGCCGATGCCATTGCCAACGGCATCATCGAGCGCGCGCCGCAGCTGGGGACGCTCGGGGTCTTGGTGGCCATCTATGCCATCACGAGCTTGCTGACCGAGGTGGTGACCAACAATGGGGCAGCGGCGATCGTGCTGCCCATCGGCTTGGCAGCGAGTGCGGAGCTGGGGGCGCCGCCGGAGGCCTTTGCCATTGCTGTCGCGATCGCCGCCTCGACCAGCTTTTTGACCCCCATCGGGTACCAGACCAACCTGATGGTCATGTCCCCCGGCGGCTACCGCTTTGGGGACTACGCGTGCAGCGGCATTGCTGTCGATGGCGTGGTAATGGTAACCAGCATCGCCGCGATCGCACAGCTCTGGCTGTGAGCGGGCCGGCGGGCTAGGGTGGAGCGCAGGAGTCTTATCGCAACCGCCATGGCATACGAATCGGAGCGAGAAGCCGCCATCGAGGCCTGCCGCGCAGCATCGCGCCTATGCGAGCGCGTCCGCGCCGAAATGGCCCCAGACGCCATGGAAAAGCAAGACCGCAGCCCGGTCACAGTCGCCGATTTTGGCTCGCAGGCGGTCATTTGCCAGGCACTGGCGGAGGCCTTTCCCCAGGATGCGGTCGTGGCGGAGGAGGACGCTGCGGCCCTGCGCCGACCGGATGGCGCTGCCTCGCTCCAGCAAGTGACGCACTACGTGCAGGCGATTGTCCCCACAGCCCATGCCGAGGCCGTCGCAAGCTGGATCGATCGCGGCAACGGCTCGGTGGGCCCGCGCTACTGGACCTTGGATCCCATTGATGGGACCAAAGGGTTCCTGCGCGGCGATCAGTACGCGATCACGCTGGCGCTGGTCGAAGGCGGCGAGGTCAAGGTGGGCGTTTTGGGCTGTCCGTCCCTATCGGTCGATGCCGGACCGCTAGCGGGCGAAACGGGCTTGCTGTTTGCCGCCGTGCGCCACCAAGGGGCCACCATGGAGCCGCTGGCGGGTGGCTCGCCTCATCCCATTGGGGTCGCCACCCAGGACGCCAGCAAGCTGCGGTTTGTGGAAGGCGTCGAGCCCGCGCACAGCGACCACACCCAACAGGCCGAGTTGGCACAGCGCGTGGGCATTACGGCGCCCTCGCTTCGCGTGGACAGCCAAGCCAAATACGGCACGGTTGCCTGCGGTCAGGCCGCCCTCTACCTGCGCTTGCCACCGCCGCAGAACCCCGGTTACCGTGAAAACGTTTGGGACCACGCCGCCGGCACCATCGTGGTCGAGGAAGCCGGGGGCCGGGTAACCGACATGCACGGCCGAGCGCTGGATTTTACCCAGGGGGCCAAGCTCGAGCGCAACCAGGGCGTTATCGTTAGCAACGGCGCCCTGCACGATGCCGTCCTGCAGGCGTTGCGCGAGCAGCAGCAAGCGGTCTCGGGCTGAAGCTGGTGACAGGATTCGAACCTGCGACCGACGGTTTACAAAACCGTCGCTCTACCGCTGAGCTACACCAGCACGGTCCTCAAGCTAACAGACAGTACCACCGGCGGACTCGCTGTCATACTATCGGGAACTAGCTGCGGTTAACTCCGCTATCCCGACCGACAAACTAGAGATTGGTGTGGGCCGGCAACTGTCCCTGCCCTTACAGACGCGGTTCCGCCGCTGGGTGGCCTTGGGCCTGGCCGCCCTAGCGACCGCCGCGAGCTGACGCTGGTGGCCCACTCGACCGCGCGCGAGGCCTACGAGGCGATCGTGCCGCAATTTGTCGAGCGCTGGGAGCAACGAACCGGGGAGGCCCTAAGGGTGTACCCAAGCTATGGTCCCTCAGGGGGCCAAGCGCGCGCTGTGCTAGAAGGGCTCGAAGCGGACGTTGTGGCCCTGGCCCTGGGCGCGGACGTTGCGCCACTGCAAGCGGCAGGACTGGTTGCGCCCGGGTGGCGTCAGGCGCTACCCAATCGCGCGGTGCCGCACTACTCGGTGGTCGCGCTTTCGACCCGAGCGGGCAACCCCCAAGGCATCCGCGACTGGCCAGACTTGACCGATGCTGGCGTCTCGGTAGTTGCGCCCAATCCCAAAACCTCGGGCGGGGCACGCTGGACCTTTTTGGCCCTTTGGGGCGCTGCCACCCAGCGGGATGGCATGCCCGGAGCCTCAGCCTACGTGCGCCACGTATATGGCAATGCCCCTATCCTGCCACGCAGCACCCGCGAAGCCAGCACGGTGTTTTGGCAGCAACAGCAAGGCGATGTCTTGCTCACCTACGAAAGCGTTGCCCGCTTTGCGCAGCGCAGCGGCCTAGAGCTGAGCTACACCGTGCCCGAGCCCAACCTGCGCGCCGACAACCCGGTGGCCGTTGTCGATCACCACGTCGAGCAGCACGGCAACCGCGCGGTTGCGGAAGCATTTGCCCGCTACTTGTTCTCGCCCCAGTGGCAAGGCAGTCGCCATCGCGATCGCGTGATTTATCTGACGCTGCTGCTACTGGTGCCGGCAGCCAATGTCGCCTTTCAGGCCTTTCGCAGCGGCCTGGGGGCTTTTGCGGCCAACTTGGGCGATCCCGCCCTTGTGAGCGCCATTCGCGTCACGCTGCTGCTGGCGGTGCTAGTGGTCCCGCTCAATACGGCATTTGGGCTGTGCGCCGCCTGGGTGATCGCGCGCCACCAGTTTCCCGGCCGGACGTTGCTGGTCAGCCTGCTGGATTTGCCCTTTGCCGTGTCCTCGGTGGTGGCGGGGCTAGCGATCGCGCTGCTCTACGGTCGCGACGGTTGGTTCGGGCCGCTGCTCGAGGCCGCTGGCATTCCCATGCTGTTTGCGCTGCCGGGAATGGCGCTGGCCACGGCGTTCGAAACGCTGCCGTTTGTGGCGCGCGAGCTCATTCCCGTACTAGAGGAGACCGGCACCGAGCAAGAGGAAGCGGCCCGCACTTTGGGCGCGAGCGAGTGGCAAACCTTTTGGCGCGTGACGCTTCCCAACCTTCGCTGGGCGCTGCTGTACGGCATCATCCTGACCAACGCGCGCGCCATGGGGGTATTCGGCTCGGTGGCGGTCATCTCGGGCAATATCATTGGCAAGACCCAAACCCTGACCCTGTTTATCGATGACACCTACAAGCAGTACCAGACGCAGGCTGCCTTTGCGGCAGCCATGCTGTTGGCTGGCCTGGCCCTGGTGACGCTAGCGCTCAAAGCGCGCTTGGAAGGTGCCTCGGCCGAGTGACCGCCGGTCGCCTTGCACCAGGCAAGGGCGGCCGGCGGCGCAAAGCTACAATGAGAAGCGCAATTCCGACGTGTTGGCGAGAAACGCGCGCTAGCCGCTCATGAGCCCCTCCTCAGAACGCGATCCCAACGCTGCATCGGCCGAGGCCCCGACATGCGACTCGCCGCTGGTCGATCTCAACGGGGTCCGCCAAGTTCAGCCCGAGACGCTCTCGGCCCAGCGAGCCCAGCAGATGGCGGAGTTTTTCCGCGTCCTCGCCGATCCCAGCCGCTTGCGCTTGCTCTCGGCCCTGGCCCAGCGCGAGCTCTGCGTGTGCGATCTGGCCGCGATCGCCAAAATGAGCGAGTCTGCAGTCTCCCATCAGCTCCGAACCCTGCGCGCCATGCGCCTGGTGAACTACCGCCGGCAGGGGCGCAACGTCTACTATCACCTAGCCGATGCCCACGTCATCGAGCTCTATCGGACCGTCGACGAGCACTTGGACGAACTGTGCCCGTAGCAGCAGCGGCCGGTTCAAGCTGCTACTATCCGCCGTACTAGGCTAAATTGTGAACGAAAAATGAAAGCCCGCCCCGCGGGTTGCCATCGAGGCCATGGCATGCGCAATGCAAGCTTGACGCGGCGAACGCTGCTCGGGGGTGCTTTGCTGGCAGCTGGTGCCGGCTTGATCGCGCGCCCTAGAGGCGCCCGGGCGCAAGCGTACTCGGACGCCTCGGTCACGCCGGGCGGCCTGGAAACGGTGGGCGATGTGGATCGCCGCTTTAACGGCTTTGATGCCCACCAAATCCTGACCGATTGGGATACCGGCACCGTCTCGCGGCAAGCCAACGGCCAGCAGCTGCGCGAGTACGCCATTGAGGCCATCGAGCGCGAGATCGAGATCGCGCCGGGGGTGCGCTACCCGGCTTGGACCTACAACGGTCGGGTCCCGGGGCCCACGCTGCGCGCCACCGAAGGCGATCGCGTGCGCATTCGCTTTACCAACCGCGGATCGCACCCGCACACGATGCACTTCCACAGTATCCACGGCGCCAGCATGGACGGCGTTCCCGGTGCCGGGGAGGTGCCGCCCGGCGAGACCTTCGTCTACGAATTCGAGGCGCAGCCGTTCGGCTGCCACCTCTACCACTGCCACTCCATGCCCTTCAAGCAGCACTTGCACAAGGGGCTCTACGGCGCGTTCATTGTCGATCCCGACCCCGAGCGGCACCCCCAACAGGCTGAGGCCGCGAACGCGCGCCTGCTCGGCAGCGCTGCCAATGCGCGCTGGCAGGAGCTCGTCATGGTCATGAACGGGTTCGATACCAACTTCGACGGCGACAACGAGTTCTACGCCGCCAACACCATCCCGCACGCCTACTTCAAGCGGCCCATCCGCATCGAGCGCGATCAGCCCGTGCGGGTTTATTTGGTCAACGCCACCGAGTTCGATCCCATCAATTCGTTCCACCTCCACGCCAACTTTTTCGACTACTACGACCACGGCACGACGCTCGAGCCCACGCTCCCCACCGTGGACACGGTCAAGCTGGCGCAGGCCCAGCGCGGCATTCTGGAGTTCTCCTATCGCGGCTTCGAGCCCGGCGATTACCCGTTTCACGCCCACCAAACCGAATTTGCCGAATTGGGATGGATGAGCTTGTTTCGCGTCGCCGCCTAAAGCGCACCACCGCCCAACTGGCCCTTCCCGTGGGGCTGCTGGCGCTACTGCTGGGGGCCTTCGTGCTGCTGGATCCGCTCCAACCCGCTGGCGCCCTGCCGCCGCTCGAGCGGCTGACGGTCGAGCGCACCATTTTGGATGACGCGGGTATCTCGCTGCTGGTGCGCGCTGGCGGTCCCGACCCAGTGGCGATCGCGCAGGTGCAAGTGGATGAGGCCTATTGGACCTTCGAGCAAAAGCCGGCGGGTGCCATTGCACCGCTCGAGCGCGCGCGCATCAACATCCCCTACCCCTGGACCCGCGGGGCGGACCACCACGTGCGGCTGGTCTCGCAGACGGGGGCAACCTTTGATCGCGCCATCGAACGGGCACTCCCCACCCCCACCCTCAATCCGGTGACGCTGCTGCGGCAGGCGCTGGTGGGGCTCTACGTGGGGCTCGTGCCGGTGGGGACGGGCATGCTGTTTTATCCGGCCCTGCGGCAGCTGGGCCGGCGCGGGCTGGAATTCGTCCTGGCGCTGACG
Organism: Cyanobacteria bacterium QS_8_64_29; assembly: GCA_003022125.1. Taxonomy (NCBI): domain Bacteria; kingdom Bacillati; phylum Cyanobacteriota; species Cyanobacteria bacterium QS_8_64_29. The sequence continues at coordinate 23,820 of PXQH01000062.1, forward strand.
CTGGGGCTGCTCGCCTACCTGCTGGTCGATACGGCCCGCGAGGGGTTGGCACTGAGCGCGCAGGCCAACTTGGCGCTGAGCGCTGGCACCTTGCTTTGGATCGCAGCCGGGCTGACGTTTGCGGCATTGCTGGCAGTAGGCCGGCGCGGCGGCGCGCCGCCCCAGGGCAAAGCCCTGGCGCGCTACTTGGCGCTGGGCATTGGCTGGCACAATCTGGGTGAAGGTTTGGCCATTGGGGCAGCGTTTGCCACCGGCGAGATTGCGCTGGGCTCGTTCCTGGTGCTGGGGTTTGCCCTGCACAATCTTACCGAGGGCATTGGCATTGCCGCGCCGCTGGCCGAGCTACGACCGAGGCTGGCAACGTTCGCCCGCCTAGCGGCCCTGGCAGGTGCCCCGGCCATTGCCGGCATCTGGCTGGGAGCTTTTGCCTTCTCGCCGCATTGGGCCGCCCTGTTTTTGGGGGTCGGCGCCGGGGCAATCTTGCAAGTATTGGTGGAGGTAGGCGCCTACTTGCAGCGACTGTCCCCAACCGCCGGCTTGCTCTCGGCGCGAAGCCTGGCCGGCTCGGCCGCCGGCGCTGCCATCATGTACGGCACCAGCTTGGCCGTGCAGGTGTAAGCTGGCGCAGCAATGGGCGGTACCGGATTCGAACCAGTGACAACCTGCTTGTAAGGCAGGCACTCTACCGCTGAGTTAACCGCCCGCACGCACTGCTGAGGGTAGCACGCGCGCAGCAGGCTCCCGCCATGCCCGCCGGGCGCACCCACGATCGCATCACGCTTTGGAGCCTGCCGGTGGTAGCGGTAGCCGCAGTGGCAATCGGGCGCAGCAGCACAGTTGCGCTGGCCGTTACGGGGGCTTTTTTGTTCAGCGGACTCATGTTCGGCCCCGATCTGGACGTGCGCTCCCGGCAGTTTGCCCGCTGGGGCTGGCTGCGCTGGATTTGGCTGCCCTACCAGCGGGCCTTGGCCCACCGCTCGGTGCTCTCGCACGGCCCCATTTTGGGGACGGTGCTGCGAGTGCTGTACCTGGGCGGCTGCCTGGCAGCGATCGCCGCAGCAGGACTGGCAATAGCCCAAGCCCTCGGCGACAGTGCCCCTCGCTGGCAGTCCTGGGTGACCCGCACCGGGCGCTGGCTGGCCCAGCACCGCGTGGCAGTGGCGGCTTCGTTTGTCGGGCTGGAGTTGGGCGCCATGAGCCACACCCTCAGCGATGGCGCCCAGTCACTGCGCCGGCGCTTGCGGCGCTCGCCCAGGGCCGCGCGTGACAAAAAGCGCCGCCCGCGCTAGGAAGGAACTTGCAGGTTGGGGAGGGAGCTATGGCCTCGAGTGCGCCGCAAACCGAGCGAGCTGTACTGGATGCGCTGCAGCGGCTGATTGCGGTCGTTGCCGAGCTGCGCTCGCCCGAGCGCGGCTGCCCCTGGGATTTGGCCCAGACCCAGCAGAGTCTTATTCCCTACGCCATCGAGGAAGCTTACGAAGTCGCCGATGCCATTCGCAGCCAAGATCGCGACGCCATTGTCGAGGAACTGGGGGACCTGCTGCTGCAAGTGGTCCTGCACGCCCAAATTGCCAGCGAGTCCGATCACTTCGATCTGGGCGAGGTTGCCAGCGGCATTGCCGACAAGCTCGTCCGGCGCCACCCGCACGTCTTTGGCGACGACTCGGCCGAGAGTGCCGAGCAGGTGCACCGCAACTGGGAGCGCATCAAGGCGCAAGAAAAAGGCCAGTCCCCCGAGGCAGCCCCGCCGCTGAGCCACACCCTGGATCGCGATGCCCGCACCCTGCCGCCGCTGTTGGGCGGCACCAAGATCTCGCAAAAGGCAGCGGCAGCCGGCTTCGAGTGGCCCGATGCCGACGGGGTTTGGGCCAAATTCGACGAGGAGTTGGCCGAGTTCAAGCAAGCGCTGCAGCACCAGGATGCCGAGGCCCAACAGGCCGAGCTGGGAGACCTGCTGTTTACCCTACTCAACCTCGCCCGCTGGTACGGGCTCGATCCCTCAGAGGCGCTGCACGGCACCAGCCGGCGGTTAGTGCAGCGGCTCGCGCACATGGAAGCCCAGGCCCAGCACCCGCTAACCGAGTACGGCCTTGAAGAACTGCAGCGCTTTTGGCAGCAAGCCAAGGCGCAGTCCGACTAGGGACAGGGATTGGGATTGCGCTGGTGCACTGCCTCAATCTCGGCCATGACCTCGTCCGAGAGGGTCAGCTCGGCTGCGTCGATGTTGGTTTGGAGCTGCTCCAGGGTGGTGGCGCCGATAATGTTGGCGCTCAAAAACGGCTGCCGGTTGACGAAGGCGAGCGCCATTTGCGCGGGGTCGAGCCCGTGGCGCTGCGCGATCGCCACGTACTCGCGCGTGGCGGCCTCGCCGCGCTCGGTTTCGTAGCGCGAGCCGCGCTCGTCGATGGTGCGGCGGCTGCCAGGTGGGCGCCGGCCGTCGAGGTACTTGCCGGTGAGCGTGCCCCCCGCCAGCGGCGAGTAGGCCAGCAGGCCGCAATCCTCGCGCACCGCAATCTCGGAGAGGTCGATTTCAAAGGTGCGGTTGAGCAGGCTGTAGGGGTTTTGGATGGCAATGGGGCGCGGCCATCCCTCCTGCTCGGCCAGCCGGAGGAAGGTCATGGTCCCCCACGCCGTTTCGTTGGAGAGCCCGATGTAGCGGATCTTGCCGGCTTCGACCGCGTCGTTGAGCGTGCTGAGAGTCTCGCGCATGCGATCACGCTCGCCCGGCTCGAGCGCCTCGGGCGCGCGGGCATAGCCCAGCTGCCCGAAGCGGTTGGTGGCGCGATCCGGCCAGTGCAGCTGGTAGAGATCGATGCAGTCGGTCTGGAGGCGGCGCAGGCTGTCCTCGAGCGCGGTCTTGATGTTGTCGCGATCCAGGCGCGTCCGGCCGCTGCGAACCCAGTACAGGCTGTCCGAGCCGCCCGCTACCTTGGTAGCCAGCACGACGTGATCGCGGGTACCGCGGCGCCGGAACCACTCGCCGATAATCTCCTCGGTGCGACCGTAGGTTTCGGGGCGCGGCGGCACGGCGTACATCTCGGCCGTATCGAAAAAGTTGATGCCGCGCTCGAGGGCGTAGTCCATCTGCTGGTGGGCGTCCTCGAGCGCGTTCTGCTCGCCCCAGGTCATGGTCCCCAGGCAAACAGCGCTCACGTTCAGCTCCGTACGGGCAAGGTGGTGGTATTGCATGGCAATCCGCGGGCGGTCACAGTGAGCGTCCCCAGACGGTAACCGCCGGAGACGCTCGGGTGGTTACGACTGGTCGATTTTGCCCTGCGCGCGCGCCGCTTCAAAGCGCGCTTGGGCGTTGGCCATGACTTGCTGCGAGGACTCGATCAGCTCGCCCGGGTATTCCTCCAGCGCCTTGGTGGCAAGCGACACGCGCCCTTGCCACTCATCGACCTCGAGCACGATGACCTGAACGGTCTGGCCGATCTCGAACAGCTCCGGCAGCGATTCCACCCGGTTTTGGCTGACGTGCTTGATGTGCAGCAAACCGGTAACGCCCCCCAGATCGACAAAGACGCCGTAGGGCTTGATGTTGGTAATGGTGCCTTCGGCGAGGCTCCCCGAGGCCAGCTGCTGCAGCGCCGAGGCCCGAGCGGCTTCGCGTTGCGAGAGGACGAGCTTGTTCTGCTCGGCATCCACCTCCAGAAAGCTAGCCGTCAGGGTCTGGCCGACGAGTTCATCCAAATCGCCGCGCTCGAGCAGATGCGATCGCGGCACGAAGGCACGCAGGCCGCGCACGTTCCCGGTTACGCCCCCTCGGTTCGTACCGGTGACGGTCACGCTGACCGGGCGGCCGTCGGCTTGAAGCTCGGCGATTTCGTCCCAAGCCTCCTGGCGCAGGATCTGGCGCCGCGAGAGCGGTAGCTGGCCCTCCGCATTGGGCGCGCCGATGATGGCCAAATCCAGCTCTTGCTCGAGCGGCATGACCTGGGCGAGGTCATCCACTTTTTCCAGGGCAGCCTCTTTGAGCGGGACAAAACCGGGCGCTTTGCCGGCAATATCGACGAGCGCCCCCTGGGAGGTGTGCTCTAGGATGCGGCCCCGAACGATTTTGCCCGGTTGGAGGTCGAAGTCGTAATCGTCTAGGGCTTGTGCAAATTCGCTTTCGGTGAATGCCGAGTTGGCAGCAGAGGTAGAGTCTGAGGTCATGATGGATCGCAATACGCTCGATGCGGGACCTGCCGGCGTCGGTCCGCCCGTCGCGAAAGCGCCCGCAAGCGAGCGGTAGCTGGCTGAGGAAGTCCCCGCGATCCAGGGTAGCTGGAAATTGTCTGGCGAGTGCGCCCGTTACGGCAGCTGCTGCGCGAACAGCGCCTTGGTTTGGGCCCAGGCGTCGGCAGCCGCATTGGGATCGTAGCTATCGCGTTGGTCGCAGAAGAACCCGTGGGTGGCCCCTTCGTAGCGAACGACCCGGTGCGGGATCTGGTGCTTTTGCAGCTCGGCTTCGATGCGATCAACTTCTTCGAGCGGAATGAGCGGATCTTGGGTGCCAAAGAAGGCATAAATCGTGCCTTGGATCTCGGGAGTGCGCGCGATCGTCGGATCCCCGCCGCCGGGCGTGGTATTGACAATACCTGCGCCGTAAAAGGACGCCGTCGCCTTGACCTCGGGCAACGTTGCTGCCAAATAGGCCACGTGGCCGCCAAAGCAGAAGCCCATGCAGCCAATGCCCCCGCGCTGGCACTGCGGCAGCCCCTTGATGTAGTTGATAGCGGACTGAATGTCGTTGAGCAGCTCTGGCGCGCGAGTTTGGTTTTTGTACTGCCGGCCGAGCTCGAGCGCTTCGTCGCTGTAGCCGGCTTCAAACCCTGGGGCCTGGCGCTGGTAGATGGCGGGCGCGATCGCGATGTAGCCTTCGCGCGCTACGCGCTGGGTGACATCGCGGATGTGATCGTTGACCCCAAACACTTCCTGGATGACGACGGCCCCTGGGTAGGAGCCTGGCTTGGTGGGCATGGCCAGATGGGCATCCAACCGGACGTCGCCGGCTTCGACCTTGACCGCGTCAGTGCGAATCGCTACCACGGTTGCTTGCGCTCGAGCTCGCTCACAGTCCCTTATCTTAGCCGAGTGCGGCGGATGTTAAGTTGCCGCAGTTGGGTGCGCTGCCCTAACGCCCATGGCCCCGCCCGAGTGGCTGCTGGTGTTTGCACGCTACCCCCAACCGGGGACCGCCAAAACGCGCCTCATCCCTGCGCTGGGCGCCCAGGGCGCGGCAGCCGTTCACGCGCGCCTGACCGAGTCCACCTTGGCGGTCGCGCGTGCCCTGCAGCGCGATCGCGGGGCGGCGGTCACTGTTTGCCATGCTGGGGCAACGCCGGCCCAAATGCAGGCGTGGCTGGGAGCTCAGGTAGCCTACGAAGCCCAGAGTGCGGGCGATCTGGGCGAGCGCTTGCGCGTTGCCTTCAACCGCGCCTTTGCTCGGGGCGCCCAGCGGGTAGTTGCCATCGGCACGGACTGTCCGGAGCTGGGGAGCGGAGCGCTGGCTGCCGCTTTCGAGCGCCTGCGGCGCCAGGACGTGGTGCTGGGCCCGGCTGCCGATGGTGGCTACTACCTCATCGGCCTGTCGGGATTGGCGCCCGAGCTGTTCGCCGGCATCGATTGGGGCACGGCCCGCGTCTGGCAGCAGACCGCTGCCACCGCGGATCGCTTGGGCTTGGCGCGATCGCAGCTCGCCGTGCGGTACGACATCGACCGACCGGCCGATCTGGCGCGGTCAGTGCGGCTGTAGCTTACCGGTAGTTCAGCTTCGCGGTTTAGCGTTGCCCCTACTGCCAGCAACGAGCGCTTATGGCTGCCGAGCGGCTCTCGGTCATCCTGCCCGTTTTAAACGAAGCCTCCACCCTGCCAGCAGTGCTGGCCCGCGTTGGGGCCGGCACCAATGTGGAGGCCATTGCGGTCGATGGCGGCAGCGCGGACGCCACGCCTTCGGTTGCCCGCGATTGGGGGGCAGATACCGTTCTGAGCGCAAGCGGCGGTCGCGCCCGGCAAATGAACGCCGGCGCGGCTGCGGCAACCGGCGCGATCCTGCTGTTTTTGCATGCCGATACCCGCTTGCCCGCCGGCTACGATGCCCTGGCGCGCGATGCCCTGGTAGCCCCCGCCGCGATCGCCGGGGCATTTCCGCTCGCGATCGCCGGTCGCGGCTGGGGCCTGCGGCTAGTCGAGGCTGGGGTTAACGGGCGCTCGCGCTGGTGCGCGCTGCCCTACGGCGACCAGGCTCTGTTCCTCAAAACCAGCACGTTTTGGGCGTTGGGGGGGTTCCCCGAGCTGCCGATTATGGAAGACTTTGAGTTGGTGCGGCGGCTGCGGCAGCGGGGCCGAATCGCGCTGGCGCCGGCGCCCGTAGTAACCTCGGGCCGCCGCTGGCAGCAGTTGGGCGTGGTGCAAACCACCTTGATCAACCAGGCCCTCATTGCGGGCTATGTTGCCGGGATATCGCCCCAGCGGTTGCGCCGCTGGTATCGCGGCGGCTACTGAAGCGCCGCCAGCTCTTCGCCCAACCAGCTGCGAAAGCGCTGGGCTTGCTCGGCACTGGGCGCAGCGAGCGGCACGATGGCGTAGCGCCCGGGCTGCGGTGGGGCTAGCGTCAGGGAGTGCGTTTGCAGCGCGTCTTGGTGAAAGATGCTAACCGCCACCGTATCGCCAGGTTGGTAGTCGTGCAGGCGCTGCTCGAGCTGCTCGACACTGACGCGCCAGCCATCCAGGGCCAGCAGCTCGTCCCCAGCATCGATGCCCGCCCGACCAGCAGGCGACTCGGCATCCACAAACCCAATTTGGGCGCGATCGCCGTCGGGTTTGACGCTCAAGCCCAAATAGGGCGGCGGTTCTTGCTCGTCGGCAGCCGAGACTTGCAGCCCAAACGGGGCCAGATAGCCATCGAACGGTAGTGCCTCGGTGCCATCGATATAGCGCTGCCAGAACGCGCTCAGATCGGTACCGGCCACGGCCTCGAGTTCCGCCTGCAGCTGCGGCGGGGTCAGGCCCGTCTCGGCCCGGCCGAAGCGCTGCCAAAGCCGGCGCATGAGGTCATCGAGCGAGCGTGCGTTGTCGTGGCGCGCCCGAATGAGCAAATCTAGCAGCAGTGCCACCAGCTCGCCTTTGAGGTAGTACGAGACCTGCTCGTTATCGCTGTTGGCATCGCGCTGGTAGAGCTTAATCCAGGCATCGAAGCTGGCATCGCTCAGCGGCTGTACCCGCCGCCCGGGGGTCTTGAGCAGCCGCGTGATGTCTTTGCCCAAGGTCTCGAGCACCGAGCGGGCGCCATAGCACCCCGCGCGCTGCGGGATCAGGCTGTCGTAGTAGGTGGTGACGCCTTCAAAAAACCACAGCAGCGAGGTATAGTTCTCGCGCTCGTAGTCGATGGTTTCTAGGGCCTTGGGCCGGATGCGCTTGACGTTCCAGAGGTGGAAGAATTCGTGCGCTACTAGCTGCAAAAAACGCTCGTACTTGTCGCGATCGCGAAAGCCCCAGCGCGGGTAGTTGAGCGAGCAGCTAGCCCGGTGCTCTAGGCCACCGAAGCCGCTGCTGCTCTGGTGCAGCAAAAAAACGTAGCGATCGTAGGGCAGCTCGCCGTAGAGCTCGGCCTCAGCGGCCACGATGGCCTGGGTATCGGCGACGATCGAGTGGGGATCGGCGTTGCCTTGCCCCCAAATGGCGAGCTGGTGGGGCTTGCCCCAAACCTCGAACGCGTAAACCGGATGGGTGCCAATCTCGAACGGACTGTCAGCGAGCGCATCGAAATCCGGCGCCTCAAACGTATGGGCTTGGTCGGCAACGGCCGGGAGCGCGGTCGTGACGTGCCAATTGGGGTGCGGCGGCCGAATGGCGACCCGAACTGGCTGTTGCTCGCACCCGAGCGGCAAGCAGAACAGCGCCGCCCCGTTGAAGTAACCGTGGGTAGCATCGAGGTGGTTGGTGCGGACGGTCAGCTCGTTGGCATAGACCTGATAGCGGACGGTAATGTCGGTCGCTGCGGTCGTATCGACCTGCCAGCGGTTTTTGCTGACTTTGTGACAAGCGAGCAGCTCGCCGTCGCTGTTGGTGGCGCTCAACGCGCGCACGTGCCGGGCGTATTCGCGCACCAGGTAGGAGCCGGGCGTCCAGACCGGCATGGCCAATGTCAGCCCGCTCGGCTGCCAATCGAGCACCTCGAGCGTGACTTCGAACAAGTGGGATGCCGGCTGGGGCATGGCCACCTGATAGCGCACGCTTGGGAGTACCTGTTGGTCCTCGGGCGCGGCGGATTCGGCAAGCGAGGCGAAGCGGTCGCGGCGGGTCATGGCGATGGGGAGCGCGCTACCCTGACTGGCAGTAACTTACAACGGCAGCTGAGTGGGGCAGTATGGACGTTCAAGCCTTGGTTTTCATCCTAGCGGTTGCCTTTTCGGGGGCAGCGCTGTTTTTCGGCACGCAAAACGGCTACTACGACACCGAGTACTACCACGGCGACGGCTCCTCGCACTAAGCCATGGGTTGGGCTGCGGCCAAGATGCCGTCGATGAGCTGCGCGATCGCACCCGGTCGCTCCACCATGGCCATGTGGCCGCAGTCAGCTAGCTCTGTAACGTTGCTACCCTCAGCGCGGAACAAGCGGTGAAAGCTGGCCAAGTGGCGGACGTAGCGGGGCTCCATGACTCGATCCTGCTGCCCGGCAATAAAATAAACGGGTTGTTTGAGCTGCGCGACTAACTGCGGGAGTCGGTGGACCTCGGCTTCGGTGGTTGAGTTCAGCAAGCTCCCCAGCGCCGCATTGGCGTCAGCCCGGGTAAAATCCAGCGCCCGCTGATAGCCCCACTGGCGGGCGAGCGGCTGGCCTACCATGGAGCGCGCAAACACCCAATCGATGCCAGGCATGCGGTGCAACCAGCGCGGACGCCATTTCACCAAGCGGCGGCCGGCCGTGCGGAAGCGCTCGAACGCCTCCTGGATATAGATTCCCCCACCGGCATTCAGGCAAATTGCCCCCATGACCTGCGGGCAGCAGGCAGCACTCCAGAGCGCAATACTGCCACCTAGCGAGTGGCCGATTAGCCACGCCCGCTCGATCTCCAGGCGTTGCAGCAGCTCCTGCAAATCGCGCGCATAGACTTGCAAGCTGTAGTCGGCATTCTCGCCGGCGGGCGAGCTTTGCGAGTCGCCAAAGCCGCGCAAATCGTAGGCCAGGCACTGGTATTGCGGTTCCAACTGGGCGATGAGGGGGTGCCAGTACTGGCGGCTAAGCAGCCAACCGTGGATGAAGACCAATACCAGCTCGGAGGGGCGCGGCGGTGTCAGATCGTAAGCGTGCGCAGCGCCTCGAATCGCAATTGCGGCCATGGCCTCCATCATACTGGACTGGTGGCCGCGGCACGCCGCCCGAGTGCCGCTCGGGGACTGTGTTACGATTCATGCAATATTGCAACTGCGAAATTTGCCGCCATGAGCGGAATTGCTGCTATACGGATCCGCATCAAGCGACTAGCACTGTACGCTGCCGCGGCAAGCAGCTCGAGGGGAGCGCGTTCGTTATCGCAGGAGCGAGCGACCGCCAGCTAGCTCGGTAGCGTTAGACAAAGTAGGGCCAAGCTGCATGGTGTTTTGGAAAACGCTGTTTGGCAACGCCGAGCGCTCCGCCACCGCGCCTTCGCCGGCATCGCAGGAGGAAACCCTCGAGGGAACCGGTGATGGCACCAGCCAGCCATCCATCATTTTGAGCACCACCCGCGACCTCGATCTCTACGAGCTGGAGGAGCTGTGCGATTCGGTGGGGTGGTCGCGCCGCCCGCTGCGCAAAGTGCGCAAGGCCATCCAGCACAGCTTTTTGGTCGTATCGATGTGGGAAGTGCGCGGCACGCGCAAGCAGCTGATCGGATTTGCGCGCGCCACCTCAGACTGTGCCTTTAACGCGACCATTTGGGACGTTGTGGTGCACCCCGACTGCCAGGGGCGCGGCTTAGGGAAAGCACTGATGCAGCATGTCATTCAAAAGCTGCGGCACGCCGACATTAGCAACATCACTTTGTTTGCGGATGCCCACGTTGTGGATTTTTACCGGCAGCTGGGCTTCTCCCCCGATCCGGAAGGCATCAAAGGGATGTTTTGGTACCCTAACCGCTGCTAGGGGTAGTACCTCTAGGATACACTAGGGTGCACCGCGTACCGGGATGTAGCGCAGTTTGGTAGCGCGCCTGCTTTGGGAGCAGGATGCCGCAGGTTCAAATCCTGCCATCCCGATCGCTTAGTCCGAGCACGCTAATTTGCCAGGGGACTACTGCTACCGCTAGGGAGGATCCTAGCGATGGCACCCGCCAACAGTGGCTCTCAGGTCAGGATGCGGAACCCTCACACCCAGATGGCAGTCAACCTGCAGCAGAGCCCAATGGCGTGCTTGGAAACCTTATTGAGGAAACGATTATGACTTCACTCGTTCGTCGCAGTGCAACGGCAGGATTGGCTGGCGGCGCGCTGGTTGCCACGCTGGGGGGAACTGCATTGCGCACTACCGCTCTCCCCGAAGAAGAAGTCGTTAAGCAACTCAAGCCCGTGCCGGTGTTTATGCTGGCCAAGCAAACCGATGATGGAGCTGCGTTTGTCGACAGCAAGATTGAGGGTAACAACGTGACGCCTGCCTATTTGAACCAAAGCGATGCCAAGCAGGCCCTCAAGCAGCTCAAGCAAAAACAACCCGACGTTGCCAAGCAGGTCGAGGTTTTGCCGGTCTCGCTGGCTAAAGCCTACCAGCTCAGCAACTCGGACGAAAAGCAGTCCTCCGACATTGTCTTCGTCCCGTCTAAATCGGATGTCAAATCGGCGGTTTCCACGCTCAAAAAGCAGGGGCAAAAGGACGTCTCGGTTAAAAACTTTCCCGGCGCTCCCCTGTTTGCGGCAACGGTCGGGGATAAATACGTCACGGTTAGCTCGCAACAGGATGGTGAAAGCACCGTGCCGTTCTTTTTCGATGCCAAGCAAGCCCAGCAGCTCATCAAGCGCTTCAAAAAGCAGCGCTCTGACATGAGCGAGCAAGTGCAAATGAAGGTCGTTCCGCTGCAAGGCGTGCTCAAGGCTTTTCGCACGAGCGACAACGAGGCGCTCAAACAAGTCCGGCTCGTCCCTTCAAAAGAATCGCTTGAGTTCATGCGCTCGCAAGCGCAGCAGCAACAGCAGCAGGGGAATTCGCAGCAGCAGGGGGATTCTTCGAGCTAGCAGCAAGCGGCGCCCAGGTCGCCCATGGTGCTAGCTGAAGCCGTATCGGGCGCCTGGTTGCTGGCTTGGCGGCGCCGAGCCCGCCAAGCCGCAGCAGCAACCGAATTGGACCCAGCAGAAGTCGATTGGCTGCTACGCGAGGTCACCGATCTGGGTAGTCTGGCGCTGCGCTTGGAGTCGTTTGGCGCTCGCACTGCAATTCCGCTGGCCTGGACAGCAGTGACGCTCGAGCAACGCTGGCAGCAGCGCCTTCGGCAGCGCGTGCCGTTGCAGCATCTGCTCGGTCGCGCGCCCTGGCGCGATTTTTCGCTGACCGTCTCGCCGGCGGTTTTGGTGCCACGCCCCGAGACGGAGCTGCTGGTCGATCTTGCTGCCGAAGCAGCCTGCGGCCGCTGGAGCGAGCGCGGCCACTGGGTCGATCTGGGCACAGGCAGCGGTGCCCTTGCGCTGGGCCTGGCTCGAGCCCTGCCCCAAGCGACCGTTCACGCTGTCGATTGCAGTGCCGCCGCCATCCAGATCGCGCAGACCAACGCCCGGGAGTTGGGCTTGCAGGATTGCATCCGCTTTTATCAGGGTGACTGGTGGGAACCGTTTGAGGCAATGCGCGGCCAAATTGCGGGCATGGTGGCCAATCCGCCCTACATTCCCAGCGCGCAACTGCCGCAACTGCAACCCGAGGTCGCCCGCCACGAACCCCATCAAGCACTGGATGGCGGCTGGGATGGCCTCGCTTGCATCCGTTACCTGGTTGCGAGCGCGCCGGCTTACTTGCAGCCAGGCGGCCTGTGGGCCATCGAGCTCATGGCCGGCCAGGCAGAGGCCGTAACGGCCTTGCTAAGCCAGCAGAGCCGTTATAGCGACATTCGCTGCCAGCGCGATCTGGCTGGAATCGAGCGCTTCGCCCTAGCCCGCTGCCATCGCTAGCGTGGAGAGGAGGCACCTCGCGCGCAGACGCTCATGACGCAGGTATCGCCAGCCGCGCTGATCGCCAGCGCCCTAGCGGGTGAGGCAGTAAGCTTTCCCACCGATACTGTTCCGGCGCTAGCTGCACTGCCGGAGCAAGCTAAGGTGTTGTTTGAGCTCAAGGGACGCGATCGCAGCAAGCCGCTCATTTTGATGGCAGCCGCAGCTGCCGAGCTCTGGCCTTACGCACGCGGCAGTGCTGCCGAGTTTGAGGCTTGGCAGCAAATTGCCCAGGCACACTGGCCCGGCCCGCTGACGTTAGTCTTACCGGCATCGGCGGCGGTGCCGGCCGCGCTCAATCCCAGCGATCCCGGCACTATTGGGATGCGCGTTCCCAATTGCCGCACGGCGCGCACAATTCTGGCCCGTACCGGACCGCTGGCCACCACCAGCGCCAACCGCTCGGGCGAGCCGTCCCTAACCCGGCTGTCGGCTGTTACCGCTGCATTTCCGGGCATCGCGGTCTTGGCCGCCGACGCCTCCGAAACCGCAAGCGGGCAACCCTCGACCGTGGCAAGATGGAACGGCACGGACTGGACGGTCTTGCGCCAAGGCCCCGTCCGGCTGACCGGCAGCAACCCCGATTGACGGGCGCATGCGGATTTACGGCAATCGCCGGCTGGAAACGCTGCCTGGCCGCGCGATTCGACCGACGCCCTCGCGCGTGCGTGAGGCACTATTCGATTACTGGCAGGGCCAAATTCAGGACTGCCGCTGGCTAGATTTGTGCGCGGGCAGTGGGGCCATGGGCGCCGAAGCCCTGTGCCGCGGCGCCAGCTGGGTGGTGGGCATCGAGCGCTCGGGGCGTGCCTGCCGCGCGATCGCGCACAATTGGCAGCGGCTCGCGCCATCGCCGCATGCGTTCCAACTACTGCGCGGCGGGGTTTGCGAGCGCCTGCCTGCACTAGCAGGCCAACAGTTCGACCGCGCCTACTTTGACCCGCCTTATGGCAGCGGCCTCTACCAACCGGTTCTGAGCGCAATCGCGGCGCTGGAGCTACTCGCCCCTAATGGGGAATTGGCCGTCGAGTACGACCCGCAGGCCTGGGAAGCGGCTTCGTTTGGCGACCTGCGGCTCATCCGCTGCAAACCCTACGGCAGCACCGCACTAGCTTTTTACCGCCGGTCCTAGCCGCCGCGCCGGTACTGCCGGTAGGCGTCAAAGAACAGCCCAGCCAGTGTAATAAAGACCAGCCCCAGCACAATGCCAAGCAGTAGCGGCTCGATCATGGCGTCTCTTCCTCGTGAGGCAGCTCCTGCTCCCTATTGTGGCATTGCAGCCCCGTCACGCGTACTGCCGGCTGGCGGTTGCCAAGCTTGATGGATCCTTCAATGAAACTTAATATAGATATAGGAAAACTTTAATTAGTAATTAAGCAATCGTAATGACGTCGTCCGCTCGGGCAAAGTGGCTCCGGCCGAGCCCTGGCCGCTCGCCCGTTGCAAAATGCCGCACCGGTCCCCCCGATAGCCCGTGATCGACCGCCTCGCTTTGCCCCCAAGCGCAGTTCGGTGGGTAGCAATCGGGCTGCTGGCATTCGTGCTGTTGGCATTGCTTGGCTGGTGGGGCAGCTACTGGTACCGCAGCTCAGATCCCTTCGTCCAGCAAGCGCTCTCGCTAGAGCGCCATCCCGAGCAGGGCCGCGAAATCTTTCAAGTGAACTGTGCTGGGTGCCATGGCGTCAATGCCGACGGGCACGTGGGGCCCAGCTTGCACGGTGTGACCCAACGCAAATCCGATGCCGAGCTGATCCGCCAAGTAACCAGCGGGACCACGCCCCCCATGCCGGAGTTTCAGCCCGATCCGCAAGAAATGGCTGACCTGCTGGGCTACCTTGAGCAGCTATAGGTTGCTCTCGGCCTGATACAACAGTGCCTTTACCGGCAAAAGCCGTTTTGCCAAGCCGAGAGCCCTCGCCGCTATTAACGGTGAGTCCGGTCCCGACAGGGACCGGACTCGGACGCAGGCGCTCCTTGTCGGTCACCGAGCTCTCGGCTCGATGCCTTACATTGTGCGCGCTCAAAGTGAAAGATCGGGGAAGCTGACAGGATGGGGGAGGTTGAGCCCCCAAGCGATCGCTGCCGGAGCCTTATACCAGTTTGAGCAGCAGATGCACGCTTGCCAAACAGCATGACTCCCATATTGAGAGGGTTCTGAAGGTCAGAATCTAGTGCATAAGCCACGAGAATTGGTATTACCCCATGGCAACATCTCCAACCGTTTTAGTAACCGGCGGAGCTGGCTATATTGGCGCCCATGCTGTCCTGGCGCTACAGCAGCGCGGCTATCGCACTGTTGTCCTCGATAATTTGAGCTGCGGGCACCGCGAGTTTGTCGAGCGGGCCCTCAAGACCGAGCTCGTTATAGGCGACACGTGCGATCGCGACTGCCTCGATGCGCTCTTTCGCGACCGCACCATCGATGCCGTCATGCACTTTGCGGCCAACGCCTACGTGGGCGAATCGGTTGCCAATCCAGCCAAGTACTACCGCAATAACGTTGCGGGAACCCTAACGCTGCTCGAAGCCATGCAGGCGGCTGGGGTGCAGCAATTCGTGTTCTCCTCTACCTGCGCAACCTACGGCATTCCCCAGACCATCCCCATTCCCGAAGATCACCCCCAGCAGCCCATCAATCCCTACGGGCGCACCAAGCTGACCGTCGAGTGCATGCTGCAGGATTTTGAAGCGGCCTATGGGCTGCAGTCCGTCACGTTTCGCTACTTCAATGCGGCCGGCGCCGAGCCCAACGGCACCATTGGCGAAGCGCATGAGCCCGAAACGCACCTCATTCCGCTCATTTTGTTGGCGGCACTGGGCCAGCGCGACGCCATTCAGATCTTTGGGACGGACTATCCCACCCGGGATGGCACCTGCATTCGCGACTACGTCCACGTCAGCGACCTCGCCCAGGCGCACGTGCTGGGGCTCGACTACCTCCGTCGCGGTGGTGAGACGGCATTTTTCAACCTCGGCAATGGCAACGGTTTCTCCGTGCGCGAGGCGATCGCGGCAGCCGAGGCAGTAACCGGTCGCGCCATTCCGGCGATCGAGACCGAGCGCCGCCCGGGCGATCCGCCCAGCCTGGTAGGCAGCAGCGAGCGCGCCCGCCGCGTGTTGGGCTGGTCGCCCCAATACCCCGAGCTAGAGACCATTGTTGCCCATGCGTGGCAGTGGCACCGCCAACACGCTGGTGTCTAGCGCGCGGGATCGATCCCGCGCTCGCGCATCTGTTGCAAAAAAAAACGCCTCCAAGGAGGGACGGGCGCGCTCTAGATGCTCCAGCCGAGCGCCCATGCGCGCCAGCTCGGCCGCAAAGGCATCGGGATCGCCCACCAACCAACCGTGCCAGCGCTCGCCCTGCCAGGCGAGCTCGCTCACCCAGGGAGTCAGCTTCTCGGGCCGACCGCCTACCCCGGCAACGCGGTAGGCCTGGTCCGTTCCCAGTAATACCAATTTGAGCAGTGGATGCACGCTTTCCAAAGAATATGACTCCCATATTGAGGGAGTTTCGGAGATCGAAATCTAGTGCGCAAGCTACGAGAACTGGTATGACGCGCCCGCGGCAGCCCGCGCAGCGCCGCGCTCGAGCGCAGAAACTCCCACGCCGTCAGCTGATCGTCGAAGGCCGGTGTCTTAGGGAGATAGCCCACGTGCTGGCGCACGGCCCGGTCCCCACTGGGGCGCCCAAAGACCCAGGCGCTACCGCCACTCGGGCGAGTCATACCAATTCTCGTGGCTTGTGCACT